>NZ_JBQQBZ010000031.1:0-84397 GCF_052245655.1 Streptomyces sp. 4N509B | reverse complement strand
GTGGTGGACTTCCGAGGGTCCCGGGCCGGTCGCGCCTCCATGGTGTCGGTCACGAGGAGCTTCCGTTCCGTGTGGGGAGGAGGGTGCGGGTCACTGGGTGACGATGTTGGTTTCCAGGGAGTCGAACACGCGGGAGACGAACTCCTCGGCGTCGATCGTGCCGTAGCTGAACTCGTTGCCGATGATCTCGACGTACTCGTTCTCGACGGCGCCGAAGCCCTGCGCGTGGATCGGCGTCTCCTCCGTCATGTAGCCCTCCTCGGCGACGCGGCGCTCGTACTCGATGACCTTCTCGTCGAAGCTGCCCGGCTCGACCTCCAGGGCGTCCAGACGGCCCTGGGAGGCGGGAACGCCGAGGTCGGTGCCGATGATCTGGCCGGCCTCCGTGTCGTTGACGAGGAAGTCGATGAGCATCGCCGCCTCCTCCGGGTGCTCGGTGTTGGCACCGATGGAGTACTGCATGCTGGGCTTGAAGAACATGTGCTTGCTGCCGTCGGAGCCCGTGGGCACCGGCATCAGTTCGAGGTTGTCCGTCTCCAGCTCCGCGCCGTAGCCGGCGAGGAAGTTGTCCCAGGTGAACTCGGTGGGAGCCTCACCGGAGTTGAACGCTCCCAGCGGGTCGAGCTGGTCGAGGCGCTCCGCGGGGAACATGTCCTCGTAGCGGATGCCGTCCGCCAGCGCGAGGAAGTCGTGCAGGTGGTCCTCGGTGAAGTTCCACTCGTTGTTCTCAGCGAACGGCTGCACGCCCTCCTGGAGGAGGTACTGGACGAACATCCACCAGACGATGGTGTAGTCGCCGGCGCCGTAGACCCGCGGGTCGGAGTCGGCGCCGGCCGCCGTGACCTCGCTGATGAAGTCGTTGTACTCCTGCCAGGTGTAGTCCCAGTCGGGGACCTCGACACCCAGCTGGTCCAACAGGTCGACGTTGACGAGCATGGCCAGGGTGTTGGTGGAGACGGGGATTCCGACCTGCTGGTCGTTCACCACGCCGGCGGTCAGGACGTTCTCGTCGATCTGCGAGGCGTCGAGCTCCTGGCCGACGTGCGGTCCCATGTCGTAGAGGAGGCCGTTGTTGGCGTATTCCTGGATATAGGAGTTGTCCATCTGCATGACGTCGGGGAGGCCGCCCCCCGTGGCGTCGGTGCTGCGCTGGGTCCAGTAGTCCGGGAATTCCGCGAAACTGGTCTGCACCGTGATATTCGGATGCTGCTCCTCGAACAGGTCGACCACCTGCTCGTAGCGGGAGGCGCGCTCGTCAGCACCCCACCAGGTGAAGTTGAGGGTGACCTTGCCGTTATCGTCTCCGCCGCCCCCGTCCGAACCACAGGCGGCAAGGGCCAGCGAGCCGACGACGGCTATCGCGAGACCGCGCGTCGCGGACCTTCTGAGTGACATGAAGAGCCTCCCTGCTCCGTCAATGCCTAAAAGTACTTCCTCAGGGAAGTGAATCGTTACAATACCGCCGGGTTGTGAGGAGGCAACCAGGTGGCCGATAACTTTTCGGAAACGCCATTCTGATCTGATGTCACCATCTCGTCCGAGCGTCCATGTCCGTCATGTGCGCACCACCGGGGGTGGTCGGTGATCGGCGAGTCCGGGGTTGCCGGGGTGGTGTCACGGTCTGTTTCGTGGGCGGCTCCCGTGTCGAATGAATCGATTCATTCGCTGCTCGTCCGGAGGCACGGGTGCGGCGGATCACGGGTCACCGCGTGACGCCGGGACGAATCAGCTACAGCAAGCGCTTTCGCGGCGATTGCGGGGAGTCTTGCAACGCCGGGTCGCGTACGTCAAGGGTTGGCGGCCGACGAGATGTCGCGAGCCGCCCGCCAAGGACGTCCCGGTCCCGTGCGAGCGCGGTGGGAACGGTGCGCGCGGGGGAGCGGGGGAGGGGGGAGCCCGGCGCGAGGGCGTCGCGGGTGGCCGCCGGGCCCGGCGCGGCACCGGTCCGTCGGGCCAGCTCTCCTCCCGCGGGCCCGTGCGGCGTGGACCGGGTCCGGGGCGCGGCGCGCGCTGCCGGGAGGCTCGGCGCACACGCGGCCTGGCAGGCGCGCCCTCGCGGGCCGCGGCATCAGCCGCGGGCCCTCGCGCCGGGTCCGCACGTCCCGGCCTCCGATCGGGGCGCCCCCGGGCTGTCGGCTCGGGTCGCCCGCGGACTCCCCACCCGGTGCGGCGCGACGAGGTGCGAGGGTTCCCCTCCGCCTCGCGAGGGGCCGCGCCCGAGCCTCGCCTACCGCGTGGCCGAGGTCGCGAGCCAACGGCCCCCGTGGCGCGTGACGGAGATGGGACGGCCGAAGCACGCCGTCAGCGACGCGTCGGTCAGCACCTCCTCCGCCGGCCCGGCGGTCAGCACGCGGCCCTCCCTCAGCAGCATCACCCGCGCCGTGCTCGGCGGCAGCTCCTCCAGGTGGTGGGTGACCGTCACGGTCGCGAGGCCGGGCCGGCTCGTGGCCAGGTGGTGCAGCGCGTCGACGAGGTCCTCGCGGGAGGGCAGGTCCAGCGCGTTGAACGGCTCGTCGAGCAGGAGCAGCGCGGGGTCTGGCATGAGGGCGCGGGCGATCAGGACGCGCGCGCGTTGCCCGCCGGAACAGACGCCGAAGGGGCGGTCGGCGAGCTCCTTGCATCCCAGTTCGGCGAGCAGCGCGTGGGCGCGCTCGCGCGTCGCGGCGTCGTACCTGCGCCACAGCGGCTGCACCGTGCCGGTGGCGCCCGTCAGGACGATGGTGTGCGCGGTGGCGTCCTGCGGTGCCTTCTGGGCGGAGGAGACCAGCCCGATACGGGCACGCAGCTCGCGCATGTCGACGCGCCCGAGGCGGTGTCCGAGCACCTCGACGGTGCCGGTGGTGGGATGGATGACCGCGCCGACCAGGCGCAGGATCGACGTCTTGCCGGCCCCGTTGGGGCCGAGCAGCGCCCAGTGCTCCCCGGCGCGCACGGTCCAGTCGACGGCGTCGAGGATGAGCTGGCCCGCGGTGAGGCGGCGGAGGCTGACGCCGGACAGGGCGACGACGGGGGAGTCGGAGGTCATCACCCGGGCAGCCTAAGGGCTGACACGCGGGCCCTGGTGGCTCAGGGGGCGGCGTCCTGTGGCTTCGATGGCAGGGCTGACTCGCTCCTCCGTCCCGCGGTCGGCGCTCCAGGGCGCGGCCCCTGACACTCACCGGGGAGGAGCGGGACAACCGTCGGGCTTGTCGGGCGAGGGGAGCCGGCCCGGCCGGCTGGCGAAACCGTCGACGACGCCGCGCGGGCGGTGGGGGAAGCCGCACGGCGTCGGAGGACCGTCGGGCCGCCGGGAGGTCCGCGGTGTCCGGCCACGGGTCCGCGGGGCGGCTGCTGGCCGGTGCCGCGTGGGTGGAGGACCGACGTCGGGTGGCGGATGAGGTCCGGGCGCCCGAGGTTGGGGGTCGATGGGCGCCCGGACCAGTCGGTGGCGGCGGGCAGGCGAGAACGGAGGGCAGGCCAACCCGTCGTGAATCGATTCATGGCCACGCCACGATGAGCAGGGCGACGTGGGGCAAGCGCTTACTATCCGTCCCGAAAGTTTTTCAGCGAAGAGGGGATGTGTCAACAGCGCCTGACCCGGCGTCTTTCCGCCGGCCTTACTCGCGCGTGAGGGAGGGTGCTCGCGAACCTCCGGGGGAGCCCGGCGGAATCAGAAGCCCATTCTGGCGGCCTGGACCTTCGCCACGGCCGCCTCCTCGCCCGCGACCTCCACGCGCGCCGCCCGCTGACGCCCGGAGGCGAACAACAGCAGCTCGCCCGGCTCGCCCGTCACCGTGACCACGGGCGTGCCCTTGTGCGCCACGACGGTCTGCCCGTTCGGCCGGCGCAGCACCAGGCCACACGGGCTGCGACGGCCCATGATCCGTGCCGAGCTCTCCAGCCGCTTCCACAGCGCGTCGGCGAAGACGGGGTCGAGCTCCCGCGGCGACCAGTCGGGCCGCGCCCGGCGGACGTCCTCCGCGTGGATGAAGAACTCCACGGTGTTGGCCGCCTCGTCGATCGGCTTCAGCGAGAACGGCGACATCCGGGGCGGTCCCGTCCGAACGAGCTGCACCAGCTCCTCGTACGGCCGCGCCGCGAACTCGGCGTTGACGCGCTCCGCCCGCGCGGCCAACGACTTGATCACGATGCCCGCCGCCGCGTCCGCGCGGCGCTCGCGCACCACGACGTGCGCGGCCAGGTCGCGGGTCGTCCACCCGTCGCAGAGGGTGGGGGCCTGCGGTCCCGCGCTCTCCAACAGGTCGGCGAACAGCAGACGTTCACGCTTCGCATGGGTCGACATGTCCTCCACCCTACGGCCTGGAGGCGCCCGACGCGCCCGGATCGTCCCTTCCGCCGGCCGTGTCGGGTGAGGGAGGTGTGGTGGGACGGCGGCGGCGGGCGCGGCGGGAGCGGCAGAATGGACCCATGTCCTCCGAGGTCCCCGCTCCCCCCGACACCGCCCCGCCGCCCGCGCTCGACCCGGCCATCGCCGCCCGCCTCAAGCGGAACGCGGACGGCCTGGTCGCCGCCATCGCCCAGCAGTACGACACCGGCGAGGTGCTCATGCTCGGCTGGATGGACGACGAGGCGCTGCGCCGCACGCTCACCACCGGGCGCTGCACGTACTTCAGCCGCAGCCGACAGGAGTACTGGGCGAAGGGCGACACCTCGGGGCACGTCCAGCTCGTGAAGTCCGTCGCGCTCGACTGCGACGGCGACACCGTGCTGGTCAGGGTCGACCAGGTCGGCGCGGCCTGCCACACCGGGGACCGCACCTGCTTCGACGCCGGCCGTCTGCCCCTGGGAGAGCGGTAGGCTCCGGCGGCATGACGACGACCGCCGCGCCTGTCGAGGCCGACGCGACCGATCCGGCCGACACCATGAGCCTCGACCGTTTCCGTGTGCTGGCCCGGGACCGCCGCGTCATCCCGGTCACCCGGCGGCTGCTGGCCGACGGCGACACCCCCGTCGGCCTCTACCGCAAGCTGGCCGCCGAGCGCCCCGGCACCTTCCTGCTGGAGTCCGCCGAGAACGGCAGAACCTGGTCGCGGTACTCCTTCGTCGGCGTCCGCAGCGCCGCGACGCTGACGGTCCGCGACGGCCGGGCGCACTGGCTGGGAGACCCGCCCGCCGCCGTCCCCACCGAGGGCGACCCGCTGCGCGTGCTGCGCGAGACGCTCCGGGTGCTCCACACCCCGCGCGACCCCCGGCTCCCGCCGTTCACCGGCGGCATGGTCGGGTACCTCGGGTACGACGTGGTGCGGCGCCTGGAGTCGATCGGCGACAGCGCCCGCGACGACCTGCGGCTGCCCGAGCTGACGATGCTGCTCGCCTCCGACCTCGCCGTCCTGGACCACCGCGACGGCACGGTGCTGCTGATAGCGAACGCCTGGGGGTTCCACCCGCCCGCGGGCGAGGAGCGGCACGACCCCGACGCCGCCGTCGAGCGGGCCTACGCCGACGCCGTGGCCCGGCTCGACGCCATGACCGCCGACCTGGCCCGGCCGGTGCCCGCCCAGGCCTGCCCGCTGCCCGCTCCCGGGCTGCCGTCGTACACGGCCCGCTCGGGCGGGGCGGTCTACCAGCGGGCGGTCGAGACCGTGAAGGAGTACATCCGCGCCGGCGACGCCTTCCAGGTGGTGCCCTCGCAGCGTTTCGAGGCGCCCTGCGCGGCCAGCGCCCTCGACGTCTACCGGGTGCTGCGGGCCACCAACCCCAGCCCGTACATGTACCTGCTGCGCCTCGACGGCTTCGACGTCGTCGGTTCCAGCCCCGAGGCGCTGGTGAAGGTCGAGGACGGCCGCGCCCTGCTCCACCCCATCGCCGGCACCAGGCCGCGCGGCGCCACCCCGGCCGAGGACGCGGCGCTCGGCCAGGAACTGCTGGCCGACCCGAAGGAGCGCGCCGAGCACCTCATGCTGGTCGACCTCGGTCGCAACGACCTGGGGCGGGTCTGCGAGCCCGGCACGGTCGAGGTGGTCGACTTCATGTCGGTGGAGCGCTACAGCCACGTGATGCACATCGTCTCGACCGTCACCGGGCGCCTGGCCGCCGGGCAGACCGCGTTCGACGCGCTCACGGCCTGCTTCCCCGCCGGCACGCTCTCCGGAGCGCCCAAGCCCCGCGCGATGCAGATCATCGAGGAGCTGGAGCCGACGCGGCGCGGCCTGTACGGCGGGTGCGTCGGATACCTGGACTTCGCGGGCGACGCGGACACCGCGATCGCCATCCGCACCGCGCTGCTGCGGGACGGCACGGCGTACGTCCAGGCCGGTGCCGGCGTGGTGGCCGACTCCGACCCGGTCGCGGAGGACGTCGAGTGCCGCAACAAGGCGGCGGCCGTGCTGAGGGCGGTGGCGGCGGCGGAGGAACTGCGCGGTAGCGTTGGCGCGTGACTTCTGACCCCTCCGAGCCGCCCGCGGCGGGCTCCGACGACGCCGGAGCGAGCGGCCACCGTGCCTCGCGCCGTGCGCTCGCGCTGGCGCTGCTGTGTGGCGCCGCGGGGGCGGCGACGGTCCTGGTCGCGGCGGGGCAGACCTGGGGCGAGGCCGAGGCGGCGGTGGGCGGCGCGCAGCTGCCGGTGACCGCCAGCGGCGGCGCCGTCTCCGGGCTTCCCAGCGCGTTGGCCTTGGTCGGCCTCGCGTCCCTCGTGGCGGTCTTCGCGGTGCGGCGGGCGGGCCGGATGGTGGTCGCCTCGGTGCTGGCGCTCAGCGGCGCCGGGGCGGTGGTCGCCGCGCTCCTCGGCTCGGGCGACGTGGACGCGTTGGAGGCGAGCGCGGCGGAGACCACCGGCCTGGCGGAGTCCGCCGTCACCAGCGTCAGCCACACGGGCTGGCCGTGGGTCTCCGCGCTCGGCGGGCTGCTGCTGCTCTGCGCCGGGCTGCTGTCGTTGAGCCACGGGCGGCACTGGCCCGCGATGTCCGGGCGGTACGAGCGCTCGGGCCGGGGCGCGGCGCGGGGCGGGGAGCCGGGTTCCGCGTCCGCCGGCGGGCGCGGTGGCGCCCGCGGCGGCCCCGGGGCCGTGGACCCCGACCGGCCCGAGGACCTGTGGCGGGCGCTGGACCGTGGCGAGGATCCCACCTGAGACGTTCGCCACGTCCTCCCGCGTGAGGACGCCGCGAGGGCCCGGTGTGGGGCCCGGTGGGGGGCCGTTGACGGGGCGAAAGGGCGCCTGAGGGCTGTCGGAGGGGCCTGACAGAATGGTCGCGGACGTCTGAGAGACGTACCGGAAGTTCCCAGAAGGAGCACGCATGGCGGGCAAGCACTACCACCACGGAAACTCCCCGGCCGCCTGGACCGGCGTCATCATCATCATGATCGGCTTCTGTGTCGGCAGCGCCTTCACGGTGATGGCCGAGCCCCTCGGCGTGGCGGGCGGTGCCGTGATCGCGGGTCTGGGCGTGGTCATCGGCCTGGTCATGCGGTCGATGGGTCTGGGCCAGGCGCCGGCGGGCGCGCCGCTCGCCACGAGGGCCGGGACCGAGGCCGAGGCCGGGGCCGCGACGACGACGGAGACCACGACCGAGATCATCTCCGGCGGGCGGGCCGAGCCCCAGTCGGCCACGGTCGGCGGCTGAGCGATTGCGGGTGCCCGCCCGGCCGGAGACGCTGGGCGGGTGCGCGCGAGACCCGGGGTGGCCGCCCCGCTGACCGCCCTGGCGGCGGTGGTGGCGGCCTTCGCCGTGGTCGGCGCGGTCGATCCGAACGAGCCCGGCGCGTACCCACCCTGTCCCGTCGCGAGCCTCACCGGGCTGCACTGCCCCGGCTGTGGCGGTCTGCGCAGCGCGCACGCGCTGGCACACGGCGATCCGGTGGCGGCGCTCGACGCCAACGCGTTGGCCGTGGCGGGCTTCGCGCTGCTGGCCGCCGCCCTGCTGGCCTGGCTCGCCCGGCCGTGGACGGCGCGCTGGTCGGCGCGCGCGTCGGCGCACCGCGCGGGATCGTCCCCGAGCCGGTCCCCGCGACCGGGGGGAGCGGGCCGCTCCCGCGGCGTCCCGCGCCTCGTGCCCGCGCTGCTGCTGGCGGCCACGGCCTCGTTCACCCTGGTCAGGAACCTGCCCCTGGGTGCGGCCCTGGCCCCCTGACCACGAGTCGGACGGATGGCGGAGGCGGTGCCCGCCGCCCGATACCATCGAGGTGTTCGATCCGTCGCCAGGTCGCTCCCCATCACCGCTTCCGACCTGCACCGACCGATCCACCGACACCGAAAGGGGCCGCTCGCGTGAGTGTGCTCGACGAGATCATCGACGGAGTCCGTGACGACCTGGCCGAGCGGCAGGCACGGGTCAGCCTCGACGAGCTCAAGGAGTCCGTGGCGCGGGCCCCACAGGCCCGTGACGGGCTGGCCGCCCTGAAGGGCGACAGCGTCACCGTCATCTGCGAGGTCAAGCGGTCCAGCCCGTCGAAGGGCGCGCTCGCCGCGATCGCCGACCCGGCCGGGCTGGCGGCCGACTACGAGGCGGGTGGCGCCGCCGCGATCTCCGTCCTGACCGAGTCGCGCCGCTTCGGAGGGTCGCTCGCCGACCTCGCGGCGGTGCGCGCCCGCGTCGACCTGCCGGTGTTGCGCAAGGACTTCGTCGTCACCTCGTACCAGCTGTGGGAGGCCCGCGCGCACGGCGCGGACCTGGTGCTGCTGATCGTGGCGGCACTCGACCAGCCGGCCCTGGTCTCGCTGGTGGAGCGGGCCGAGTCGATCGGGCTCACCCCGCTCGTGGAGGTCCACGACGAGGAGGAGGTGGCGCGGGCCGTCGACGCCGGCGCCAGGATCATCGGGGTCAACGCGAGGAACCTGAAGACGCTGGAGGTCGACCGCTCGACGTTCGCGCGGGTCGCCCCCACCATCCCCGACCACGTCGTGAGGGTCGCCGAGTCCGGCGTGCGCGGGCCGCACGACCTGATCGCGTACGCCAACGACGGCGCCGACGCCGTGCTGGTGGGCGAGTCGCTGGTGACCGGCCGCGACCCGCGCGCGGCGGTCGCCGACCTCGTCGCGGCCGGCGCGCACCCGGCGCTGCGGCAGGGGCGCTGAGGACGATGCGGGGACGCCGGGTGGGCCAGCAGCCGGGTCGCGGTCGCCGGGCGTGTCCCGTGCGGCCGGCGCCGGCCGCCGCCCCCGGCTGCTTCGCGTGCCTCGTCCGCGGCGCCCGCCCGCGGGGCTGCCGGGCGCCCGCCCGGCGCGTCCTCGGACGGCGCGTGCGGTACCACATCGGCTGCGAGCCGGGCCAGGTCAACGGGCGCCGATGGCGTCGGGGAACGTCCAGGACCGTTTCCCTCTGAAGGCTGTCCCTGATCCGTCAGGGATCGCGGGACAGCCCTCGGCCTCCGCCCGTCCTCGCCGCGTCCGACCGCTGGTCGACGCCGCGCCGATGTCCGAAGGAACCACGCATGCCACCCGAACCCGACCACTTCTTCCACCCCGACCCCGAGGGGTCGTTCCCGGACGCCGGAGGATACTTCGGCGCCTTCGGCGGCACGTTCATCCCCGAGGCCCTCAGGGCCGCGGTGGAGGAGGTCGCCGCCGAGTACGAGAAGGCGAAGGGCGACCCCGCCTTCGCCGCCGAGCTGGACGAGCTGCTGGTGCACTACAGCGGCCGCCCCAGCCCGCTGACGGAGGTGCGGCGCTTCGCCGAGCACGCCGGCGGCGCGCGCGTCTTCCTCAAGCGGGAGGACCTCAACCACACCGGCTCCCACAAGATCAACAACGTGCTGGGGCAGGCGCTGCTGACCCGGCGCATGGGCAAGACCCGCGTCATCGCCGAGACCGGCGCCGGCCAGCACGGCGTGGCCACCGCCACGGCCTGCGCCCTCTTCGGCCTGGAGTGCACGATCTACATGGGGGAGGTCGACACCCGCCGCCAGGCGCTGAACGTCGCCCGCATGCGGATGCTGGGTGCCGAGGTGATCCCCGTGTCCTCCGGCAGCCGCACCCTGAAGGACGCCATCAACGAGGCGTTCCGCGACTGGGTCGCCAACGTCGACCGCACCCACTACCTCTTCGGCACGGCCGCGGGACCCCACCCGTTCCCCGCCCTGGTGCGCGACCTGCACCGGGTGATCGGCGTGGAGGCCAGGGCGCAGATCCTGGACCGCGCCGGCCGGCTGCCGGACGCGGTCGTCGCCTGCGTGGGCGGCGGCTCCAACGCGCTGGGTCTGTTCCACCCCTTCGTCCCCGACACGGGCGTGCGGCTGGTGGGCTGCGAGGCGGCCGGCCACGGCGTGGCCTCGGGCGAGCACGCCGCCACCCTCACCGCGGGCGAGCCGGGCATTCTGCACGGCTCCCGCTCCTACGTCCTGCAGGACGAGGAGGGCCAGATCACCGAGCCGTACTCCATCTCCGCCGGCCTGGACTACCCGGGCATCGGCCCGGAGCACGCCCACCTGAAGGACAGCGGGCGCGCCGAGTACCGGCCCGTCACCGACGAGGAGGCGATGAACGCGCTGCGGCTGCTCTCCCGCACCGAGGGCATCATCCCGGCCATCGAGTCCGCCCACGCCCTCGCGGGCGCGATGGAGCTCGGCCGCGAGCTGGGCCCCGAGGGCCTGCTCGTCGTCAACCTCTCGGGGCGCGGTGACAAGGACATGGACACCGCCGCCCGGTACTTCGGGCTCTACGACGGCCGAGGCGACGGCACGGGCGACCCGTCGCACGGCACCACGCACGGCACCACGAACGGCAGCGGACACGACGAGACCGGGGAGGACGCGTGAGCGGCACCGTTGAGGCGCTCGACGCCACGCTGGCGGCGACCCGCGCCGAGGGCCGGGCGGCCCTCATCGGCTACTTCCCCGCCGGCTTCCCCAGCGTCGACGGCGGCATCCGCGCGGCCGTCGCCCTGGCCGAGGCGGGCTGCGACGTCCTGGAGATCGGCCTGCCCCACAGCGATCCCGTGCTGGACGGCCCCGTCATCCAGACCGCCGACGACATCGCGCTCCGCGGCGGCGTGCGCATCGCCGACGTGATGCGCACGATCCGTGAGGCGCACGCCGCCACCGGCGTTCCGGCGCTGTGCATGACGTACTGGAACCCGGTGGACCGCTACGGCCCCGAGCGGTTCGCCGCCGAGCTCGCCGAGGCGGGCGGCGCCGGCTGCATCCTGCCCGACCTGCCCGTGGAGGAGTCCGAGGTCTGGCGGAAGGCGGCGGCGGCCCACGGCCTGGCCACCGTCTTCGTCGTGGCGCCCAGCAGCCGGGACGACCGGCTGGCCACGATCACCGCCGCCGGCAGCGGCTTCGTCTACGCCGCCTCGCTGATGGGCGTGACGGGCACCCGTGCGGCGGTCAGCCGCGACGCGGAGGCGCTGGTGCGCCGCACCCGCGCCACCACGGAGCTGCCGGTCTGCGTCGGGCTCGGGGTGTCGGACGCCGCGCAGGCCGCGGAGGTCGCCGGGTACGCCGACGGCGTGATCGTCGGCTCGGCCTTCGTCAAGCGGCTGCTGGACCACGGCCAGGACGAGGAGGCCGGCGTGCGGGCCCTGCGCGAGCTCGCCGCCGACCTGGCACGGGGCGTGCGCGGCGCCGTCTGAGGCGCCCCGCGTACCCCGCCGCCCCCACCCGCCACCACGGCCCCGCCCCGAGGCCGTGGTGGCGGCCCGACCAGCCCTGTTGGCCCGCCGACGGGGCGGGCGGGCCACGGGGACGGGTACAGTCGGGGCTCATGTGGACACAGGGGGACGCGCCCGGGGACCCACAGGGGGAGGAGACCCAGCCGGGAGCGCCCGGCAGTGAGCAGCAGCCGGCGGACCCGCCCTGGGAGCCGCCGAGCGCCGTCGAGCGGAGCCTGTACGACGCGGGCATGCGCGAGGACTGGAACGGGTACTTCACGGTGCTGGCCGCCACCGACCTCTTCCTGCCGCACTCCCGCGAGCTGGCCGACGCGCTGCCCGGCGGCGTCCGCCTCACCCCGTACCGCGACGAGCGCTTCCCCGGCCTGTCGCTGGCCGTCTTCACCCGCGGCCTGGTGCCGCAGCCGGCCGGCGACCGCGTCTTCCAGTGGTGCGAGCTGTCCACCCTGGCCAGGAACTGGCCGGGCGGCGTCCGCTGGCTGGCCGTCAACCCCGGCACGCCCGTGGAGACCTTCCTGCCCGCCGACGCGAGGCGCTGGCGCCGGGCGGCGAAGCGGGCCCCGGCCGAGCCGCGGCTGAAGACCCTCTGGAGCGGCCACCGCCACGACGCCCTCGCCCACGGCATGGCCTGCGGGGCCCTCATCCTGGTCAACCACGGCGTCCCCTGGAACGACCCCGGCTGGTGCGGCGGCGGCTACACGGAGCAGCGCGCCAACCTGCGCCGCTGGTGGGAGATCACGACACGGGAGGAGTGGGTCGCCACCGTGCAGCGGCTGCTGCGGGGCGAGATGTCCACGCCGGTGTGGGAGTTCGCGCTCCGCGTCCGGCAGGCGCTGGTCCGCGAGCAGGGCCGGCCGCCGGGCGCCGCGCGGTGGCGGGAGACCGCCGAGCGGGTACTGCTGGCCCGCACCGCCGAGCTGGTGGACGCGACGCGCAGGCCGCCGGAGTTCGACCTCGACGCCGACATCGCCCTCGTGCAGGACCTGATCGGCAGGATCCTGCGCTACGAGGCCCGTTTCCGCGCCGACGGCCTGCTGCTGGGCGACGACTGGGTCCGCTCGGTCCAGGCCTGGGACCTCGGCCGTGCCTCGTGCCTGGCGCGCTGGGGGCTGACCGCCCGGCTGGCCGAGCTGCCGGAGGCCGAGGAGGCGTTGCTCCGCGCCGGCGAGGCCGCCCGCCGGGCGTACGGCTCCTGGGGCGAGTTCGCCGCCGGCTTCGTGCTGGGCCGCTGCCTGCACTTCGACGGCGAGGAGTTCGGCGCGTCGTACACGGACACGCTGGCGGTGCACCGCACCCTCACCACCGATCCGGAGAGCCCCTGGCTGAGCGTTCCCTGGCAGGTGTGACGGCCGGCGTCGGCGGCTGGGGAGCCGGGGACGAGCCGGGGAGCCGGGGAGCCGGGGAGCCGGGGACGAGCCGAGCGGGATCCAGGTCTTACGGAACGCTGACGTCCCGGCCCGGCGTGCCACCCCGGCCCGCCGACGCGGCCTAGCGTGGGGGCCATGCGCGTACTGGTCACCGGAGGAGCCGGATTCGTCGGCTCGCACATCGTGGAAGCCCTGCTCGCCGCCGGCGACGAGCCCGTCGTCCTCGACCTGCTGCCGACGCGGCCGGAGACGCCGCCCGAGGCGGCCTGGATCCAGGGCGACGTCCGCGACGCGGAGACCGTCGCCACCGCCCTGGTCGGCGTGGACGCCGTCTGCCACCAGGCCGCCATGGTCGGTCTCGGCAGGGACTTCGCCGACGCCCCCGACTACGTCGCGACCAACGACCTCGGCACCGCCCGCCTGCTGGCCGGCATGGCCGAGGCAGGCGTGGGCCGTCTCGCGCTGGCCGGGTCGATGGTGGTCTACGGCGAGGGCCGCTACGACTGCCCCGCCCACGGCCGGGTGCGGCCGGGCCCGCGCGCGCCGGAGTGGCTCGCGGCCGGAGCGTTCGAACCGAGGTGCCCCTCCTGCGGGGAGTCGCTGGTCCCGGGCGAGGTCACCGAGGACGACCCGAGCGACCCGCGCAACGTCTACGCCACCACCAAGCTCGCCCAGGAACACCTGGCGGCGGCCTGGGCCCGCGCCACCGGTGGCCGGGTGGTCAGCCTGCGGTACCACAACGTGTACGGCGACCGCATGCCGCGCGACACCCCGTACGCCGGCGTCGCCTCGTTCTTCCGCTCCGCGTTGGAGCGCGGCGAGCCGCCCACCGTCTACGAGGACGGCGGACAGCGGCGCGACTTCGTCCACGTCGAGGACGTCGCCGAGGCCAACGTGGTGGCGCTGGCCGCCCTCGCGGCCGACCAGGGTGCGGCGGCCGGCACGCTGCGGGCGTACAACGCCGGCAGCGGGGAGCCGCACACCGTCGGAGAGATGGCCACGGAGCTGGCCAACGCGTTCGGCGGCCCGGCGCCGCGCGTCACCGGCGGGTACCGGCTGGGCGACGTCCGCCACATCACGGCGTCCTCGCGGCGGCTCCGCGAGGAGTTGGGCTGGCGCCCGCGCGTCGGCTTCACCGAGGGCATGTCCCGCTTCGCCACGGCTCCCCTGCGGGCGCCCGCCTCTCGCTGAGGGCCGTCCCGCGACCCCGGGCCCGCGACGCCCTGCGACCTCGCCTGCCCCGGACCTGGCGGGCTCCGGGCGTCGTCCCCGGCCGCGTGGTCGTCGCTCGCCGGCCCACCGGCCCACCGGGCCGCCGGCCCGCCGGGCTGCCTCGCGTCTCCCCCTGCCGGGTGCCCCCGTGCCACGCGACGGAGGAGGAGACGCCCGGCCCCAGGAGGCCGTTCCCCGGCCCGGTGCGACGGCGTGGCCGTCAGCCCGCGGCCGGCAGGATCACCTCGAACCGGCAGCCGCCGGGCACGTTGTGCACTCCCGTGCGCCCCGCGTGGGCCTCGACGATGCCCCGGACGATCGCCAGCCCGAGGCCGGCGCCGGCCGGGGGTGTGCGCGCGTTCGTGCCACGCCATCCGGTGTCGAAGACGCGGGGCAGGTCCCGCTCGGGTATGCCGCCGCAGCCGTCGGTCACCGACAGCACCACCGAGTCGACCTCGCGGCGGGCGGACACGGCCACCGTGCCGTCGGCCGGGGTGTGGCGGATGGCGTTGACCAGCAGGTTGGCCAGGACCCTGCTCATCTCCTTGCCGTCCACCCGGACCGGCACCGGCTCCACGCCGTCGTCCGCCAGCCGCACCCCGCGCTCCCTCGCCAGCGGGTCGACGCCGGTGATGACGTCGCTGACCAGGTCGTAGACCGACATGCGGGTCGGCGCCAGCGCCAGCGACCCGGCCTGGATGCGGGAGAGTTCGAACAGGTCGCCCACCATGCTGGACAGCCGCTCCACCTCGGCGCGGATCTGCCGGTGGTAGCGGTCGGGATCCTCCGCGATGCCGTCCTCCAGCGCCTCCGCCATCGCGCGCAGCCCGGCGAGCGGGGAGCGCAGGTCGTGGGAGATCCACGCGACCAGTTCGCGGCGGGAGGACTCCAGCGCCCGCTCCCGCTCCCGGGAGACGGCCAGCCGCCGGCTGGTGTCGGCCAGCTGTCGGGCCAGGGAGGCGAGTTCGGCGGGCATCGGGCCCGCGGGGGCGGTGAAGCCGCTGCCGGCGTCGGCCCGTTCGCCCAGCTCGCGGGCGGAGCGCTCCAGCTCCCGGTGGGCTCCGATGACCCAGCGCCCGAGCAGCAGCGCCGTGGCGGTGGCGGCCAGCGCCCCCACGAGCGTGACGGTGACGACGACGGCCAGGTCGTGGGCGGAGATGAACATCGCCCAGGCCACCGAGAGCGTGCCGGCCAGCATCGCGGCGACCGTCACCGCGAGGAGCACGGTCAGCGACACCGCGACCGAGCGGCGGCGCACGGCCGCCAGCACGAGGCCGCCGGCCGTTCCCGCGACGGCCGCGCCGGCCGCGGCGTAGGCGGCGATCAGCGGCAGATCACCGAGCAACTGCTCCCATCCCATGGCGCCTCACCTCCCGTCACCGGGGCGCCCGGCGGCCTCCGGGCCGGCGTCGCCCCCCGCGCCCCGGCCGCGAGCGCCGACGTCACCGGGAGCGCTGACGTCGCCAGGAGCGCCGACGTGACCGCCCGGCTCGGCGGGCGGCGGCCCCTGAGGCCCCGGGGCCGGATCCCCGTCGAAGCGGTAGCCCACCCCCCACACCGTGGTGATCAGCCGGGGCCGTGCCGGGTCCGCCTCGACCTTGTGCCGCAGCCGACGCACGTGCACGGTCACGGTGGACAGGTCGCCGAACTCCCAGCCCCAGACCCGCGCCATCAGCTCCTCCCGGGTGAAGGCCGTCCCGGGGTGGCGCAGGAAGTGGGCCAGCAGGTCGAACTCACGCAGCGTCAGCCGCAGCGGTCCCCGCCGATCGTCGGCGGTGCGTGCCGCCGGGTCGAGGGTGATGCCGCCCCCGCGCAGCGTCGCCCCCGGCGGCGCGCCGTCGGCCGGCGCCCCGGAGCCACCGGCCCTGCGCAGCACGGAGCTGACCCGCAGCACGAGTTCCCTCGGGCTGAACGGCTTGGTCACGTAGTCGTCGGCGCCCAGTTCGAGCCCGAGGATGCGGTCCTCCTCGTCGCCCCGCGCGGTCAGCATCACCACCGGCACGGGCCCCGCCTCCCGCAGCCGGCGACAGACCTGGAGGCCGTCGAGGCCCGGCAGCATGAGGTCGAGCACGACGAGGTCGGGTGGCCGGGCCGCCGCCTGGGCGAGGGCGCCGGGGCCGTCGGCGGCGCGGTCCACGGCGAAGCCGGCCCGGCCGAGATAGCCCGCCACCACCTCGGTGACGGTGGGGTCGTCGTCCACGACGAGGATCCGCTTCATGGCCCGAGTCTCACACCGCGTGCCCGGCTCCGGGTGGGCCGGCGGCGAACCCGTGGCGTGACGTCAGGGTTTCGTAAGAAGCGAGTGTCATGGTTTGTCTGTATTGTCCTCGTAGGGTTGGGGGGTGACCACATCCCGACACGCTCAACCGACGCCGGGCGACCTCGTGTTGCCCTGTCTCAACGAGGCCGAGGCCCTGCCCTGGGTGCTGGACCGTGTCCCCGACGGCTGGCGTCCGATCGTGGTGGACAACGGCTCCACCGACGGCTCCGCCGAACTCGCCCTGCGGCTCGGCGCCCACGTCGTCCACGAGCCCCGACGCGGCTTCGGCGCCGCCTGCCACGCCGGGCTGCTGGCCGCCACGGCCGACCTCGTCGCGTTCTGCGACTGCGACGCCTCCCTCGACCCCCGCGAGCTGCCCCGCGTCGCCGCGCCGGTGAGCCGCGGCGACGCCGACCTGGTGCTGGCCAGGCGACGGCCCACCGAGCGCGGCGCATGGCCGTTGCACGCCCGCCTCGGCAACCGCGCGCTGTCGCGGATGACGCGGCGCAGGACCGGGGTCCGCCTCCGCGACCTCGGCCCCATGCGCGTGGCGCGCCGCGCGTCGCTGCTGGCGCTGGCGCTCACCGACCGGCGCAGCGGGTACCCGCTCCAGATGGTGGTGCGGGCCGCCGACGCCGGCTGGCGCATCGAGGAGACCGAGGTCGCCTACCGACCGCGCACCGGACGCTCCAAGGTGACCGGCACCTGGCGCGGCACCTGGCAGGCCGTCCACGACATGCGGGCGGTGCTGCGGTGAGCGGAGCTCCGCCCACGGGCCCCACCACCCTCCTGGTCATCGCCAAGGAGCCGGTGCCCGGCCGGGTCAAGACGCGCCTGACCCCGCCGTTCACCCCGTTCCAGGCCGCCCGGCTCGCCGAGGCGGCGCTCGCCGACACGCTCCACGCCCTGCTGCGGGTGCCGGGGCGGCGGCGCGTGCTGGCGCTGGACGGCGAGCCCGGACCCTGGCTGCCGGACGGGTACGACGTCGTGCCACAGGTCACGGGAGGGCTGGACGAACGCATCGCCGCGGCGTTCGCCTGCTGCGAGGGGCCGGCGCTGCTGGTGGGGATGGACACCCCGCAGCTCACCCCCGAACTGCTGGCTCCCGCCACCGCGCTCGGGAGCTGGGCGCCGGGCCGCGCCTGGTTCGGGCCGGCGGCGGACGGCGGCTTCTGGGCGCTGGGCCTGGCCGAGCCCGATCCGGGCCTCGTGCGGGGGGTGCCGATGTCCACGCCGCACACCGGGGCGCGGCAGCGGCGAAGGCTGGTCGACGCCGGCCTCGCCGTCGCGGAACTGCCACGGCTGCGGGACGTGGACACGGGAGCCGACGCCGCCGAGGTGGCGCGACTGGCACCGGCCGACGGGCGCTTCGCCACGCTGCACGCGCGGCTGTGGGAGGCCGTGCCACGATGACGGTCACCACGTCCGGGCTCCACGGCCTCGACGCCCTCGCCCGCGGGGCCCTCGGCGCCACCGACACCACGGGCGCCACCGACACCGCGGGCGCCACCGACACCGCGGGCGCCCATGACGCCACCGAGGACCAGGTCGCCCGCCCGTCTCCGTCGGCCTGGGCCTCCGACCCCTACGCCGCCGCGCTCGACCGCCGCGCCGGCCCGCTCTTCCTGCGCCGTCTCACCGACGGCCGCCGCCTGCCGCTGGACGTGGTGCGCTGGTGCGCGCGCCCTGACGCCGCCGACCGGACCGTGCTGGGTCGCTGCGTGGGCAGTGTCCTCGACGTCGGCTGCGGCCCCGGCCGCATGGTCACCGCCCTGGCGCGCGTGCGCCGTCCCGCGCTCGGTGTCGACACGGCGCCCGCCGCCGTCGCCCACACCCGCCGGGCCGGCGGCGCCGCGCTGCTCCGCTCCGTCTTCCAGGAGCTGCCGGGGGAGGGCTGGTGGGGCAGCGTCCTGCTCATGGACGGCAACATCGGCATCGGCGGCGATCCGGTGGCGTTGCTGCGCCGGGTCCGCCGGCTCACCGTGCCGGGCGGCCTGCTGCTGGCCGAGGCGGACGCGACCGACGGGGACGTGGACGAACGCTTCGAGGTCCGCCTCGACGACGGCACGGGACCGAGCGGCCCCGCGTTTCCCTGGGCCCGGCTCGGCCAGGAGGCCCTCCGCGCCGCCGCCGAGCGGTGCGGCTGGTCCACCGTCGGGCGATGGACCGTCGACGACCGGCCGTTCCTGGCGCTGCGCGCCGCCGGCTGACGCGCCGCGCCTCGCCAGCCGACTCGCGTGCCGACCCGCGTGCCGACCCGCGTGCGGGTCCGCACGCGGCCGCCCGCCACCCCGCCCGCCACCCGTTTTCAGCCGCCCTCGGCGGGCACCCCGCGCGGCGTGCGCCCCGGCCCAGCCCTCAGCGCTCAGCCGGGCACACGCCCACGGGGCTCCTCCCCGCTCCCGGGCGTGGCGGCACGCCCCGCCCGCCCTCCACGGCCGGCCCACCACGCCCACGCCACCGCGAGCGCCGTGACCACGGCCACCGCCGCCAGCACGAGCAGCAGGTTGCGTGGGTAGTCCAGCGGCAGCTCGGTCTCGTTGCGCGGCGTGCCGGGACGCAGCAGCGGCGGCAGCGCGAGGAGCGTGACGCAGCCCGCCACCAGCAGCCCGCCGCGCACCACGTGGCGGACGCGGCGGTACGGCAGCCGCCGCAGGGCCACGCCGACCAGCAGCACCAGCGGCACCAGCACGGCGTCGTGCACGACGAGGGCGCCCGCCAGCCACACGGCCACCTGGCCGGGGGTCCGCGAGGCCGCGTCGACGAGCAGTACCCAGGCGCCGACGCCCATCAGCGCCAGGCCGGCGAGACCGAGCACGAGCCGCAGCCGCGGCGCCGTCCTCGCAGCGCCTCCGTCCCCGCGCGTCACAGCGCCTCCGTCCCCGCGCGTCACAGCGTCTCGATCCGGCTGACCCACTTCGTCTGCCACACCCCCGGCCGGTTCGGCGCGATGATCCGCGCCGGGAACCCGTGGTCGGGCGAGAGCGCCTCACCACCCAGCCGCAGGGCCAGCAGCGTCAGCGGATCCCGGGCGTACGGCGGCGGCATCTCCATCACCGAGAACGCGCCGCGCCGCTGCAACGACACCACCCGCACCGTCGCGTCCTCCGGCGCCCCGACCCGTGCCAGCAGGTCCGCGACGCGGACCCCGCCCCAGTCCGCCGTGGCGCTCCACCCCTCCACGCAGGCGATCGGCAGGCGCGCCGTGTGCTGCGGCAGCGCGCCCACCTCGGCCAGGGAGAGGGTGAGGGTGCCCCGCGGGCCGACCACCCGGAGTCGCCAGCCGTCCGCCGTCGCGTCGGTGCCGGTGACACCGGCCTCGGCGGCCGTGCGGTTGACCGGCAGGCCCTGTTGGTGGTGGTCGGGATGGCGCGGCGCGAGCAGCGTGAGCGGGCGCAGCGGCGTCACCGTCTGGCCCACCGTCACGGCGGTGACGGTCGCCACCGCGGCGCCCACGCCCAGCAGCAGCGCGCGGCGGTCCCCGGCGTCCGGATCCACGTCGTCGGCGTCAGCGGCGCCGGCCGTGCCGGCCGCGCGGGCCGGGCGCGCGGCTCGCCAGTGAGCGGCGATGACCGGGGCCTTGACCACCACGTGCACCAGCAGCGCCCCGACCATGACCCACGCCAGCGCCCAGTGGACGGTCCGGAACGAGAACGGCCACGGGTACCACTGCGTGATGTTCGTCATCCCCAGGCAGACCTCCAGCAGGGCGGCGGAGACCAGCACCGTGATCGACAGGCGCTCGGCCGCGTGCGCCGGCGACCGGACCGGCGGCCAGACGAAGAGCCGCGGGTAGACCGTCCACAGCTTGGCCAACAGCAACGGCACCAGCGCCAGCCCGGTCGCCACGTGCAGCCCCTGGGTGACCCGGTAGCCCCACACCGGCCGGGTCGGAAGGTGCGGCGCGAGCCAGCCGGGCGGGGTCTGGAGGCCGTGGCTGACCAGGCCCGTCAGGAAGCACACCGCGACCCCCGCGCCCAGCCAGCGGCCGATCACCGTCGCCGTGCGCGGATCGTGCAGACGACCGCGGAACCTCGGCGGCCTGGGGAGAGCTCTCGTGCGCGTCACCACTGTGTGCTCCAGAGATGGTTGACGGTCAGGGCGAGGGCGGCCTGGGCGGCGAGCCAGTGGCGGGCGTGGTGGTGGGGGAGGAGCGCGGCGGCGGGCAGGAGCCAGACGAGGAAGGGGAGCCAGATGCGCTCGGTCTCGGCCTTGCTCATGCCGGACAGGTCCGCGAGAAGCATGGCGGTCGCCGCGGCCACCACCAGCCATACCAGCGGCGTACGCGTCGGCGCGGCGCGCAGCCCCACGGCGACCCGCCCCATGCCCGCCGCCGTGGCGAGTCCGGCCGTCAGCGTCTGCACGGCGAGGTTGGCCCAGACGAAGTAGCTGTAGGGGCGGAAGCCGGCGGCGCCGGCGTAATAGCGGTCGACGAGGGTGGTGTAGCCGTCGTACCACCAGAAGCCGGCGGTGGTGAAGGCGAGGGTGACGGCGGTGATGCCGAGGAGGGCGAGGGGGACGGGGCGCCAGGTGCGGGTGAGAAGCAGGATGGTGAGGGCGATGATGCCGATGAGGATCATGCCGTAGGAGAGGTGGAGGAGGAGGCCGAAGAGGAGCCCTGAGGCGAGGGCGGTGAGGGCGGCGAGGCGTGGTCGGCGGGTGGTGTGGGTGGCGGCGAGGGTGAGGAGGGTCAGGGCCCAGGCGGCGACGGCGGCGAAGTAGCCGTCGGCGGAGGTGGCCAGCCAGACGGCGGCGGGTGCCAGGACGAGGAAGGGGGCGGCGCGGCGGGCGGTGTCCTCGGTGGTGAGGGCGCGCAGAGTGACGAGGATGGCGGCGGTGATGGTGGCGCTGGCCAGGACGCAGAACAGGCCGGCCCAGGCGCCGCCTTCCAGGCCGATCCGGTCCAGCGCGACGAACGTCAACGTCGCGCCCGGCGGATGCCCCGCGACGTGGTCCGGCCACCGGTTCGGCGCGTCCGCCGGGATGTGGTCGGTGAAGGTGCGCAGGAAGAACCTGATCCCGCCGATGTCGTCCATCGCCGTCAGGTACTCCTGCTTCACGCTCAGCCGGGTGGCGAGCCCCCGTTCCCAGCCGTCGACGAGGGCCAGGGCGAGCAGCCAGGCCAGGGACGCGCCGGTGGCGGCGAGCGGCAGCCACCGCCAGGACAGGCGACGGGCCACGGCCGGCCCGTGGAGGACCACCAGCGCCGCCACCGCCAGCGCGGCCGGCGTCCCCGGCCCCACGTGCGGATCCCACCGCGCCAGGATCGGCGGGAAGCCGAGCCAGAGGTCGTCCCACCGGTCGTAGACCGTCACTCCCGCGACGGCGGCGGCCACGAGTCCCGCCACCGCCACCGTCACGGCGACGCGTTCGGCACGATGGCCTCCCCTCACCGGGGGATCGGGGCGCACGCGCGCCCTTGCCGCGTGCGAGGTCGTTCGCTGCACAGCGCTCACCCGGTCGACGCTAGGCGCCCTTCCCGGCCCGGGGCCGGCCCGGCGCGAGGATGTCACGGCTTCGTCAGATCCACCGCCGTGCCTCCGCCGTTGACCGTCGATCACCAACGGGTGAGCCACAGGTGGTTGACGGTCAGGGCGAGGGCGGCCTGGGCGGCGAGCCAGTGGCGGGCGTGGTGGTGGGGGAGGAGGGCGGTGGCGGGCAGGAGCCAGACGAGGAAGGGGAGCCAGATGCGTTCGGTCTCGGCCTTGCTCATTCCGGACAGGTCGGCGACGAGCACCGCGAGGGCCGCCCCCGCCACCAACAGCACCAGGGCACCGTCCGCGCGTGGCCGGGCGGGCTCCAGGGCGCCCCGGACCGCGCCGGGCAGTGCCACCGCGGTGCGGCGCAGCGCCGCCACGGTCGCCAGGCCCGCGGTCAGGACCTGGGCGGCGAGGTTGGCCCACACGAAGTAGCCGTACGGCCGCGATCCGGCGGCGCCGGCGTGGTAGCGGTCGACGAGGGTGGTGTAGCCGTCGTACCACCAGAAGCCGGCGGTGGTGAAGGTGAGGGTGACGGCGGTGATGCCGAGGAGGGCGAGGGGGAGAGGGCGCCAGGTGCGGGTGAGAAGCAGGATGGTGAGGGCGATGATGCCGATGAGGATCATGCCGTAGGAGAGGTGGAGGAGGAGTCCGAAGAGGAGTCCTGAGGTGAGGGCGGTGAGGCGTGGTCGGCGGATAGCGCGGGTGGCGGCGAGGGTGAGGAGGGTCAGGGCCCAGGCGGCGACGGCGGCGAAGTAGCCGTCGGCGGAGGTGGCCAGCCAGACGGCGGCGGGTGCCAGGACGAGGAAGGGGGCGGCGCGGCGGGCGGTGTCCTCGGTGGTGAGGGCGCGCAGAGTGACGAGGATGGCGGCGGTGATGGTGGCGCTGGCCAGGACGCAGAACAGGCCGGCCCAGGCGCCGCCTTCCAGGCCGATCCGGTCCAGCGCGACGAACGTCAACGTCGCGCCCGGCGGATGCCCCGCGACGTGGTCCGGCCACCGGTTCGGCGCGTCCGCCGGGATGTGGTCGGTGAAGGTGCGCAGGAAGAACCTGATCCCGCCGATGTCGTCCATCGCCGTCAGGTACTCCTGCTTCACGCTCAGCCGGGTGGCGAGCCCCCGTTCCCAGCCGTCGACGAGGGCCAGGGCGAGCAGCCAGGCCAGGGACGCGCCGGTGGCGGCGAGCGGCAGCCACCGCCAGGACAGGCGACGGGCCACGGCCGGCCCGTGGAGGACCACCAGCGCCGCCACCGCCAGCGCGGCCGGCGTCCCCGGCCCCACGTGCGGATCCCACCGGGCGTGGAGCGGCGGGAACGGCAGGAACAGCCGGTGGCCGTCGTCCTTCAGGGCGGCGCCGACCAGCGCCGCGGCGACGACGAGCACGACGGCCAGCGCCGCGGCGAGCAGGTCGCCGCGCCGCCCGCCCGTCACGGCGCCCGGCGCCACCTCCCCGCCGGCTCCCGTGCCGCCCGCCGCCGCCCGCGCCTCTCCGGCGTCCCGCGCGTTCCTCGCCCCGCCGGGCCTACCCACGACCGTCACCCGCCTCACGCTAGGCGCCGCCGACGTCGCGGAGCGCGTCAACCGGGCCGGTGTCACCGGTTCGTCAGATTCGCCAGATCCGTCGGTTCGGTCACCGGCCCCGTGTCCTGGCTCCGCCCGCCTCGTTAGCCCCGGGCGTGAGCGAGAAGAACCGCGAGGGAAAGAACAACGCCCGCGAGCGGCTGCGGCTGGAGCGTGAGCGGGAGCGGGCCGCCGAGCAGCGGATGCGGGTCGTCAAGGTCGTCGGGATCGCCGTCCTCGCCCTCGGCCTCGCCGCGGGCGTCGGAGTCCTGGCCGCCAACCAGAACGGCGACGACGCGGGGAACGGCGCGGAGGCCAAGCCGATCACGGTCGGCGAGGCGACGGCGCCGACCCTCACCGTCTACGAGGACTTCCGCTGCCCGGCCTGCGCGCAGTTCGAGAACGGCTTCCGCGACACCATCCACGAGCTGACCGACGCGGGACAGCTGAAGGTCGAGTACCACCTGGTCACCATCATCGACGGCAACTTCGGGGGCAGCGGCTCCGCGACCGCCGCCAACGCCGCCGCCTGCGCCCGCGACGCCGACGCGTTCACCGAGTACCACGACGTCCTCTTCGCCAACCAGCCCCCCGAGAGCGACGACGCCTTCGCCGACACCGACCGCCTGATCGACCTCGCCGGCAAGGTCGAGGGCCTCGACACCCCGACGTTCCGGAACTGCGTCACCCAGGGCGAGCACGACGCGTGGGTCACCCGTTCCAACAGCGACTTCCTCGACTCGGGGCACAACGCGACCCCGACCGTGCTGCTCAACGGCGAGAACGTCTACGGCGACCCGAACAACCCGCTGACGCCGGAGAGCCTGCGCGAGCAGGTGGAGGAGCTGGCCACCGCCTGACCCTCCCCGCGCGGCGAGGGCTCACGGTCGGGGCACCGCCAGGGCACGATTCAGGGTCGCCGATTCCGTGTCGGGCACCGGGCACGGTACCGTCGGGCACACCATGGAGATCCTTGCCTCTATCCCGAGCCCCAGCGAGAGCGAGATCCACCTCGGACCGTTCCCGCTGCGCGGCTACGCGCTGTGCATCATCGTCGGTGTCTTCGTCGCCATCTGGCTCGGCAACCGGCGCTGGGTCGCGCGCGGCGGTCGCCCCGGCACCGTGGCGGACATCGCGGTGTGGGCGGTGCCCGCGGGTCTGATCGGAGCCCGGATCTACCACGTCGCCACCGACTACCAGCTCTACTTCGGAGAGGGCCGCGACCCGGTCGACGCCTTCAAGATCTGGGACGGCGGCATCGGCATCTGGGGCGCGATCGCGGGCGGCGCGCTCGGCGCGTGGATCGCCTGCCGGCGCCGCGGCATCGCGCTGTCGGAGTTGGCGGACGACATCGCCCCCGGCATCGCCCTCGCCCAGGCGATCGGCCGCTGGGGCAACTGGTTCAACCAGGAGCTCTACGGCAGCGCCACCGACGTGCCCTGGGCCGTGGAGATCGACAACGGCCTGGACGAGGGCACGTACCACCCCACCTTCCTCTACGAGTCCCTGTGGTGCGTGGGCGTCGCCGTCCTGGTGATCTGGGCGGAGCGACGCTTCCGGCTCGGACACGGCCGGGCGTTCGCGCTGTACGTCGCGGCCTACACCGCGGGGCGCTTCTGGATCGAGTCGCTGCGGATCGACGAGGCCCACGAGGTCCTCGGCCTGCGGTTGAACAACTGGACCTCCCTGGTGGTCTTCCTCGCGGCCGTCGCCTACATGGTGGTGTCCGCCCGCCGCGCGCCCGGTCGCCCGACGCAGGTGGAGCCTGGGGTGGACAGGCACGCGGACGATGACACGGTGACGGCGGAGGGCGCCGAGGCGGCGGGCGACGAGGACGGCCGTGCCGCCGCCGAGGCCGAGACCGAGACGGCGGCGGAGGCGCCGGCCGACGATCCGGCGGCCGGCGAGCGCGACGCGTCGCGGGAGGACACGGAGGACTCTCCGGCGTCCGTCTCCGGCGCCGGTCCCACCCTCCGCAAGGGCGCCCAGGACGACGAGCCCGGCGACAGGTCCGCCTGACCCTCCCCACGACCCCGTCCCGGGGCCCGGGGCCGGCTCCCCGGTCTCCCGGGCTCCCCGGTCCATGAGGACCCGCGAGACGGACTCCTCGCCCACGGCGCGCCCTCCCACGGGGCGCGCCGTCGCGTGCCCGGGCAGCCCCGCGGCGGGTGACGGCCCCGGTCACGCCCTCGCGGCGGGGGCGGCGCCGGGTCCCGCTCCCGCCGCCGCTCGGACGCCGGGCCCGGGGTCCGCAACGCTGCGTACGCCGGGTGAACGCCACGGGTGAGGATTGTTTCCGCGGGGTTTCAGTTCCTTGTCGGTGGGCATGAGCACCGCGGTCCGCGAGCAGTGGCGCTGGCGGCCCTCCCTCACACTTTCGGCGGGCATATCCGCCATCTCCGGTATCCCCATGACGGCGCAGAGTCCGTATCGTGGACTCAGCTATCCATCACCCGGGAATCGGGTCATCGTGTAACCTGCACGAAAATTTCATCTCTTCGCCAGGGCCAACGTCGTCCCTCGGAACCAGCACACCAGACGACGACGGGAGAGCCGATGCGTTCTGCGTCCCACCCGGCAGCGCAGGGGATGTACGACCCACGCTTCGAGCACGACGCCTGTGGCGTCGGCTTTGTCGCCACGCTCACCGGCGATCCCAGCCACGAGCTGGTCGACCAGGCCCTCACCGTCCTGCGCAACCTCGACCACCGTGGCGCCACCGGGTCCGACCCGGACACGGGCGACGGCGCCGGCATCCTCATCCAGATCCCCGACGCCTTCCTCCGCGAGGTCGTCCCCTTCACGCTGCCGTCCCCCGGCGCCTACGCCGTCGGCGCGGCCTTCCTGCCCGCCGACCCGGCCGGGGCGGACGCGGCCGCCGCCACCGTCGAGGGCCTGGCCGCCGAGGAGGGCCTGACGGTGCTCGGCTGGCGGGACGTGCCCGTCGCGCCCGAGCTGCTCGGCGCCGCCTCCCGCGCCACCATGCCGACCTTCCGGCAGCTCTTCCTCGCCGACCCGCGAGGCGAGCGCACCGGCGTCGAGCTGGACCGCGTCGTCTACGTGCTGCGCAAGCGCGCCCAGCACGAGGCCGGCGTCTACTTCCCCTCCCTGTCCTCGCGCACCCTCGTCTACAAGGGCATGCTCACCACCGGGCAGCTGGAGCCGTTCTTCCCCGACCTCTCCGACCGCCGCCTGACCACCGCCATCGCGCTGGTCCACTCCCGCTTCTCCACCAACACCTTCCCGAGCTGGCCGCTGGCCCACCCCTACCGCTACGTCGCGCACAACGGCGAGATCAACACCGTCCAGGGCAACCGCAACTGGATGCGGGCCCGCGAGTCGCAGCTGGTCAGCGACCTCTTCGGCGCCACGGTCGAGGGCCGCAGCGCGCTGGAGCGGGCCTTCCCGATCTGCACCCCCGAGGCGTCGGACTCCGCCAGCTTCGACGAGGTGCTGGAGCTGCTGCACCTCGGCGGCCGGCCGCTGGCCCACGCCGTGCTGATGATGGTCCCCGAGGCGTGGGAGAACCACGCGTCGATGGACCCCGCCCGCCGCGCGTTCTACCAGTTCCACTCGACGATCATGGAGCCGTGGGACGGCCCGGCCGCCGTCACCTTCACCGACGGCACCCAGGTCGGCGCGGTCCTCGACCGCAACGGCCTGCGCCCGGGGCGGTACTGGGTCACCGACGACGGCCTGGTCGTGCTCTCGTCCGAGGTCGGCGTCCTGGACATCGACCCCGCACGGGTGGTCCGCAAGGGTCGGCTCCAGCCCGGCCGCATGTTCCTGGTGGACACGGCCGAGCACCGCATCATCGAGGACGACGAGATCAAGGAGCGGCTGGCCGCCGAGCACCCCTACGCCGAGTGGCTGGCCGCCGGCCTGATCGACCTGGCCGACCTGCCGGAGCGCGAGCACGTCGCCCACACCCACGCCTCCGTCACGCGCCGGCAGCAGACCTTCGGCTACACCGAGGAGGAGCTGCGGGTCCTGCTCACCCCCATGGCCAGGACCGGAGCGGAGCCGATCGGCTCCATGGGCACCGACACCCCGATCGCCGCCCTCTCCGACCGGCCCCGCCTCATCTTCGACTACTTCAGCCAGCTGTTCGCCCAGGTCACCAACCCCCCGCTGGACGCCATCCGCGAGGAGCTGGTCACCTCCCTGCAGACCTCCCTCGGCCCCGAGGGCAACCTGCTGGACACCACCGCTGCCTCCTGTCGCGCCGTGACGCTGTCCTTCCCGGTCATCGACAACGACGAGCTGGCCAAGCTCGTCCACATCAACGCCGACGGCGACCTGCCCGGCTTCGCCGCCGTGACCCTCAGCGGCCTCTACCGCGTCGCCGGTGGCGGCCAGGCCCTGGCCGACCGGCTGACCGAGATCTGCGCGGAGGCCGACGCCGCGATCGCCGACGGCGCCCGCCTGCTGCTGCTGTCCGACCGGCACTCCGACGCCGAGCACGCGCCGATCCCCTCCCTCCTGCTCACCTCCGCCGTCCACCACCACCTGATCCGCACCAAGCAGCGGACGCAGGTCGGGCTGCTGGTGGAGGCGGGCGACGTGCGCGAGGTGCACCACGTCGCGCTGCTCATCGGCTACGGCGCGGCGGCGGTCAACCCCTACCTCGCGATGGAGTCGGTCGAGGACCTCGTCGCCCGCGGCACCTACCTGCCCGGACTCGACGCCCACACCGCGATCCGCAACCTCATCAGGGCGCTCGGCAAGGGCGTGCTGAAGGTGATGTCCAAGATGGGCATCTCCACCGTGGCCTCCTACTGCGGCGCCCAGGTCTTCGAGGCCGTCGGCCTCGACCAGGAGTTCGTCGACACGTACTTCCACGGCACCACCAGCAAGATCGGCGGCGTCGGCATCGACGTCATCGCCCGCGAGACCGCCGCCCGCCACAGCCGGGCCTACCCGGCCACCGGCATCGCCCCGGCCCACCGCGACCTGGAGATCGGTGGGGAGTACCAGTGGCGCCGCGAGGGCGAGCCGCACCTGTTCGACCCCGAGACCGTCTTCCGGCTCCAGCACTCCACCCGCGAGCGGCGCTACGACATCTTCCGCCAGTACACCGAGCGCGTGAACGAGCAGTCCGAGCGCCTGATGACGCTCCGGGGCCTGTTCCGGCTGCGGACCGGCGAGCGTCCGCCGGTGCCGATCGAGGAGGTCGAGCCCGCCAGCGAGATCGTCCGCCGCTTCTCCACCGGCGCGATGAGCTACGGCTCGATCTCGAAGGAGGCGCACGAGACTCTCGCGATCGCCATGAACCGGCTGGGCGCCAAGTCCAACACCGGCGAGGGCGGCGAGGACCCCGACCGTCTCGTCGACCCCGAGCGGCGCAGCGCCATCAAGCAGGTGGCCTCCGGCCGCTTCGGCGTCACCAGCGAGTACCTGGTCCACGCCGACGACATCCAGATCAAGATGGCGCAGGGCGCGAAGCCCGGCGAGGGCGGCCAGCTGCCCGGTCAGAAGGTCTACCCGTGGGTGGCCAGGACCCGGCACTCCACCCCCGGCGTGGGCCTGATCTCCCCGCCACCGCACCACGACATCTACTCCATCGAGGACCTCGCCCAGCTCATCCACGACCTGAAGAACGCCAACCCCGCGGCCCGCATCCACGTGAAGCTGGTCTCCGAGGTGGGCGTCGGCACCGTCGCCGCGGGCGTCTCCAAGGCCCACGCCGACGTCGTCCTCATCTCGGGCCACGACGGCGGCACGGGAGCCTCCCCGCTGACCTCCCTCAAGCACGCGGGCGGCCCCTGGGAGCTCGGCCTGGCGGAGACGCAGCAGACGCTGCTGCTCAACGGGCTGCGCGACCGGATCGTCGTCCAGACCGACGGCCAGCTGAAGACCGGCCGTGACGTCGTGATCGCCGCCCTGCTGGGCGCCGAGGAGTTCGGCTTCGCCACCGCTCCGCTCGTCGTCTCCGGCTGCGTCCTGATGCGCGTGTGTCACCTCGACACCTGTCCGGTCGGCATCGCCACCCAGAACCCGGTACTGCGCGAGCGCTTCTCCGGCAGGCCCGAGTTCGTCGAGACGTTCTTCACCTACATCGCGGAGGAGGTCCGCGAGCTGCTGGCCGAGCTCGGCTTCCGCACCCTCGCCGAGGCCGTGGGCCACGCCGAGGTGCTGGACGTCTCCCGCGCCGTGGACCACTGGAAGGCGCAGGGCCTGGAGCTGGCCCCGCTGCTGTACGTGCCCGAGCTGCCCGACGGCGCCGCCCGCCACCACACCACGGAACAGGACCACGGGCTGGCCAAGGCGCTGGACAACGAGCTGATCCGCCTGTCCGCCGACGCCCTGGGCGCGGCGACCCAGGAGGAGGCGCAGCCCGTCCGCGCCCAGCTGCCGATCCGCAACATCAACCGCACCGTCGGCACCATGCTGGGCCACGAGGTGACCCGCCGCTTCGGCGGCGCCGGCCTCCCCGACGACACCATCGACATCACCTTCACCGGCTCGGCCGGCCAGTCGTTCGGGGCCTTCCTGCCCCGCGGCGTCACGCTCCGGCTGGAGGGCGACGCCAACGACTACGTCGGCAAGGGCCTGTCCGGCGGTCGCGTCGTCGTCCGCCCGGACCGGTCCGCCGACCACCTGCCGGAGTTCTCGATCATCGCGGGCAACGTCATCGCCTACGGCGCCACCGGCGGCGAGATCTTCCTGCGCGGCCGGGTCGGCGAGCGCTTCTGCGTCCGCAACTCCGGCGCGACGGTCGTCGCCGAGGGCGTCGGCGACCACGGCTGCGAGTACATGACCGGCGGCAGGGCCGTGGTGCTGGGCTCGATGGGCCGCAACTTCGCGGCCGGCATGTCGGGCGGCGTCGCCTACGTCGTCGACCTCGACCCGCGCGACGTCAACCCCGAGTACGTGGCCATCGAGGAGCTCGACGACGCCGACCGCGCCTGGCTGCACGACACGGTGCGCCGCCACGCGGAGGAGACCGGCTCCACGGTCGCCGACCGGCTGCTGAAGGACTGGGAGGCCGCGGCGGCCCGCTTCAGCAAGATCATGCCCACCACCTACAAGGCGGTCCTCGCCGCCAAGGACGCCGCCGAGCGCGCGGGCCTGAGCGAGTCCGAGACCCACGAGAAGATGATGGAGGCGGCGAATGGCTGACCCCAAGGGCTTCCTCACCCACCCCGAGCGCGAGACCGCGCGCAGCCGCCCCGTCGCCGAGCGGGTCCGCGACTGGAACGAGGTCTACGTTCCCGGCTCGCTGCTGCCCGTCATCAGCCGGCAGGCCAGCCGCTGCATGGACTGCGGCATCCCGTTCTGCCACAACGGCTGTCCGCTCGGGAACCTCATCCCCGAGTGGAACGACTACGCCTACCGCGGCGACTGGGAGGCCGCCAGCGAGCGGCTGCACGCCACCAACAACTTCCCCGAGTTCACCGGGCGGCTGTGCCCCGCGCCGTGCGAGTCGGCCTGCGTGCTGGGCATCAACCAGCCGGCCGTCACCATCAAGAACGTCGAGGTCACGATCGTCGACAGGGCGTGGGAGGCCGGGATCATCGCCCCGCAGCCGCCCGAGCGCCTCTCGGGCAGGACCGTCGCCGTCATCGGCTCCGGGCCGGCGGGCCTGGCCGCGGCCCAGCAGCTGACGCGGGCGGGTCACACCGTCGCCGTCTACGAGCGCGCCGACCGCGTCGGCGGCCTGCTGCGGTACGGCATCCCCGAGTTCAAGATGGAGAAGCGCCACCTCGACCGGCGCATCGCGCAGATGCGGGAGGAGGGCACCACCTTCCGCACGGGCGTCGAGGTCGGCCGCGACGTCGACGCCGCCGCGCTGCGCCGCCGCTACGACGCGGTGGTCGTCGCCGCCGGCGCCACCACGCCGCGCGAGCTGCCGGTGCCGGGCCGCGAGCTGGCCGGCATCCACCAGGCCATGGAGTACCTGCCGCTGGCCAACAAGGTGCAGGAGGGCGACCTCGCCGAGTCCCCCATCACGGCGGCGGGCAAGCACGTCGTCGTCATCGGCGGCGGCGACACCGGCGCGGACTGCGTGGGCACCGCCCACCGGCAGGGCGCGGCCTCCGTCACCCAGCTGGAGATCATGCCGCGTCCCGGCGACACCCGGCCCGGCCACCAGCCGTGGCCGAGCTTCCCGATGACGTACAAGGTCACCAGCGCCCACGAGGAGGGCGGCGAGCGCGTCTACTCCGTCTCCACCACCCACTTCGAGGGCGACGCCGACGGCGCCGTGCAGTGGCTGCACCTGGTCGAGGTCGAGTTCGTGGACGGCCGCCTCACGCCGAAGGAGGGCACCGAGCGCAGGATCCCGGCGCAGCTGGTGACCCTCGCCATGGGCTTCACCGGCACCGACCAGGCCAACGGGCTGGTCGAGCAGTTCGGCCTCACGCTCGACGAGCGCGGCAACATCGCGCGCGACGCCGACTACGCGACGAACGTCGAGGGCGTCTTCGCCGCGGGCGACGCGGGCCGCGGCCAGTCGCTGATCGTCTGGGCCATCGCCGAGGGCCGCGCCGCCGCGCGCGGCGTGGACCGGTACCTGACGGGCGAGTCCGCCCTGCCGTACCCGGTCCGTCCCACCGACCGGGCGCTCGCGGTCTGACGCCGCCAGCGCCCGTTCCACCCCACGAGGGCCGGCCAGTCACTCGCGACTGGCCGGCCCTCGCGCGTTCCAGGGGCCGTGTCCGCCGTTCGGTGATAGTTATAGGTCTAGACCACAATCGGTGCCGTTCCGTGATGTGCCGCCCTGGCCTGGTCTAGTCCTCACTGCCACAATCAACGCTCAACCCACCCCGTCACCCTCGTTTGACGAGGACACACCCCGGAGGGGACCGGCATGTCACGAACGCCACACGCTCCCGGGGGGAGACCCTCCCCCCGACGCACGCCACGCGCCGTCGCCGCGGCCGCCATACTCTCCCTCGGCCTGGTGACCGCCTGTGGTGACGACGGCGGCGAGGGCGGGAGCGACGTCGAGACGCTCGACGTGTGGATCATGGAGGGCACCAACCCCGACGCCGAGCCCTTCTTCCGCGACGTCGAGCGCGCCTTCACCGAGCAGACCGGCGCCGAGCTGAACGTCGACTTCATCCAGTGGGCCGAGGCCCACGACCGGATCACCACCGCCATGGCCGGCGGCGAGCTGCCCGACGTCGCCGAGATCGGCACCACCTGGGCGGCCGAGTTCGGCGCCGCCGGCGCCCTGACCGACCTGACCTCGAACATCGAGGCCGACGGCCTGTCCGACGACCTGGTCCCCGCGCTGAAGGAGGCCGCCACCGTCGAGGGCGCCACCTACGGCATGCCCTGGTACGCCGGCACCCGCTCGCTGATGTACCGCGCCGACGTCTTCGCCGAGCACGACCTTCAGCCCCCGACCACGTGGGAGGAGCTGCGCGAGGTCGCCCTGGAGCTGAAGGACCTGGAGCCGGACATGATCCCGTTCCCGGTGATGGGCGGCGGCGAGTACGCCGTGGACGCCTTCATCTGGGGCGCCGGCGGCCAGCTCGCCGAGCAGAACGGCGACGGGGAGTGGACGGCGACGATCAACCAGCCCGAGGCCGTCGAGGGCATCGAGTTCTACACCTCCCTCGCCACCGAGGACGACCTGTCCGTCGCCGCCGCCAACACCTGGTTGGAGACCGACCAGCTGGAGAGCTTCCAGAACGGCGAGGCGGCCATGGTCATCAACGGCAACTGGACCGTCGCCACCCTGCTGGAGGACGACCCCACCTGGGAGGAGCGCCTGGGCGTCGTGCCGATCCCCGGGCAGACCGAGGGCTACAGCCCCTCCTTCGTCGGCGGCTCGCTGCTGGGCGAGTTCAGCAGCGACCAGCCCGACCTGGCCTGGGAGTTCATCAAGCTGATGACCACCGGCGAGTTCGCCACCCAGTGGGCCGAGCAGTCCGGGTACTTCCCCGGCCAGCAGTCCCAGCTGGAGGCCGTGCAGGCGGAGAACGACCCGCTGGTCGCCCCGTTCGCCACCCAGATGGGCGAGGCGGGGGCGAGCGTCCCCGTGACCGAGCACTACGGCGTCATCCAGGGTGAGCAGGTGGTCCCGCAGATGCTCCAGGCCATCCTCTCCGGCGACAAGTCGGTGCAGGACGCCGCCGACGACGCCGCGGCAGCAATGGACGAGACCTTTGGCAGCAGCTGACCTCGACGCCACGGGCGACCGCGACGACGAGCGCCCGAGCCCGGCCGCCCCCGACGGGCGGCCGGGCTCGCCGGACACCGGCGGCGCCCCTCCGCGGGCCGCCGCCCCCGCACCGCCCGTCTCCGTCGAACCCGTGACACTCGACGGCTCCCTCACGAAGCACGACCCCGCCGCCAGGCCGGGGACCCCGGCGGGCCGGGGCCCGTCGCGGCGCCCCGGCCCGGGACCCGGGCGCGGCGTGCGGACCCGCCGCGCGCTGCGGCCCTGGCTGCTGCTGACCCCGGCGCTGGTCGTGCTGGCCGTCCTCCTGCTGTGGCCGATCGTCCGCGTCGTGATGCTGTCCTTCCAGGACTACGGCCTCCGCGAGATCAACACCGGCGAGTCGAACTACAACGGCCTGGACAACTACCAGGAGATCCTCAGCGACTCGTTCCTCTGGCAGACGGTGCTGCCCAACACGGTGCTCTTCGCGCTCACCTGCGTGGCGCTCACCGTGGTCGTCGGCACCCTGGTCGCGCTGCTCCTCCAGCGCCTGGGACCCGTCTGGCGGGTCATCTGCTCCACCGTCATCATGATGGCCTGGGCGATGCCGGCCGTCACCGGAACCTACGTCTGGATCTGGATCTTCGACCCGCTGGACGGCGTCGTCAGCGGTGGCCTGGACAACCTCGGCATGATCGAGCCGCGCGAGACGAACTGGTTCACCGACCGCTGGTCCTTCTACGCCATCGCCACCCTCAACGTCGTCCACCACGGCTTCCCGTTCGTCGCCATCACCGTCTTCGCCGGGCTGCTGACGATCCCGAAGGAGCTGCCCGAGGCGGCCCTCATGGACGGAGCCAACGCCTGGCAGCGCTTCTGGCGGATCACGGTCCCGACCATCCGTCCCGTCTTCATGGTCGTCACCATCCTGTCCACCATCTGGGACTTCAAGGTCTTCGCCCAGATCTACCTGATGCCGGGCGGCGCGGGCTCCAACCCCGAGGTCCTCAACCTCGGCGTGTGGTCCTACATCCAGTCCTTCAGCAGGAACGAGTACGGCATGGGGTCGGCCATCGCCGTGCTGCTCACGGTGCTCCTGCTGGGCATCACCGTCGTCTACGTCAGGGCACTGTTCCGAGAGAAGGAGGGGGACACGCTGTGAGGACCCGATCGTCCCCCGCCCGCCGCGTCGGACTCGTCGTCGCCGTGACGGCCCTGCTGGCCTTCACGCTCTTCCCGGTCTACTGGATGGTCAGCTCCGCCTTCGACCCCGGCGCCGACCACCGCGGCTCGTCCGTCGTGCCCTCGGGCGTCACGCTCGACCACTTCCGGTACGTTCTGGAGACGGGGGAGTTCGGCGGGTATCTCCTGAACTCCGCGCTCGTGGGCGTCGGCACCGTCCTGCTCTCCGGCCTGCTGGCGCTCTTCGCCGCCGTCGCGATGGCCCGCTTCGCGTTCCGGATGCGGACCACGGTGCTGGTCCTGATCCTGGTCGTGCAGATGGTGCCGCTGGAGGCGCTGGTCATCCCGCTCTTCCTCCAGATGCGCGACCTGGAGCTGCTCAACAGCCTCCTCGGCCTGACCATCGTCTACCTCGCGTTCTCCCTCCCCTTCGCGGTGTGGACGCTGCGGGGCTTCGTCGCGGCGGTGCCGAAGGAGGTGGAGGAGGCGGCCTACCTCGACGGCTGCGGCTGGTGGCGGATGTTCCGCTCGGTGCTGCTGCCGTTGGTGGCGCCGGGCCTCGTGGCCACGAGCGTCTTCGCGTTCATCGTCGCGTGGAACGAGTTCGTCTTCGCCGTCACCTTCCTCCAGGACGACACGAAGTGGACCGCGGCCGTCGGCCTCCACCGCTTCTTCGGTCAGTACGAGACGGAGTGGGGCGCGGTCATGGCCGGCTCCACCCTGATCACGCTCCCCGTCCTGATCTTCTTCGTCCTCGTGCAGCGCCGCCTCGCCGGCGGCCTCGCCGCCGGCGCGATCCGCTGACGGGGTGGGCCCCCGCGGGCGGGCCTCCGGCGCCCGCGGGCTACGGCCCGACGGGCGCCGAGGCCTGCCAGGCCGTGAAGAGCGGAACGGCGCCCTCGCCGTCGAGCAGCACGACGCCGAAGGGCCGGTCGAAGCGGACCTGGTGGACGCGCGGTGGCCGCAGCAGCGCCGAGCCGGCCCGCGCCGTCACGGCCGTGACCGCCGCCGCCTCCACCCCCTCCTCCGCGACCTTCAGCACGCACTCCTGCACCACCTGGCTGACCATGAGCCGCTCCGGCGACAGCCCGGACAGGTCGGCGGCCGGCGTCCCCAGCGTCCGCACCCCGAGCCGCGCCAGCTGCGGCAGCAGCGACAGCCGCGACCGCAACGACAGCCGCGGCAGCGCCACGCTGACCTGGTCCGCCTCGAAGGCCGACCGACGGGCGGGCTCCGCCCAGGCGGCGGCCAGCACCCGCGCCGGCGCCAGACCCTCGGCGCCCAGCACGAACCGCGCCACCGCCGGCAGCCCGCCCGCGCCGCCGGCCGCACAGCGCAACTGGACCACGCTGACCTCGTCCCGGCCGCGCCCCACCCGCCAGGCGTCGGCGACCGGCAGCGTCTGGCGCATCGTCGCCACACCGTGCCGTGCCCCGAACGCGTCGGTGAACGGCAGCTCGCCGGTCAGCCACCCGGGAAACGGCCGTTCCCACCGCGCCTTCAGCAGCAGCGCGTTGACCAGCACCAGCAGCGTCTCGGGCGTCACGGTGACCGGCAGCCGCGGGATCAGCCCGTCGGTCGCCTCGTCCACCCAGGCGTCGATCGCCGCCTGGTCGGGAGCGCCCCCGAAGCCGATCTCCGGCAGCGCCTCCCGCAGCGCGCGGCATACCGGCACCCGCGCCCACACCCCGGTCGCCACGCCCAACGCCTCCGTGCGCCCGAGCTCCCGCGCCACCTCCGTGACGGCCGGCGCGGCCTCCTCGCCCGCCACCCCCAGCAGCTCCCGCAGCTCCCGCGCCGTGGCCTCCCGCGCGCCCGCCGCCACGGCGCCCAGCGCCAGCCACAGGCCCGCCGGGGAGCACGCCAGGTCCTCCTCCGGGCGCGCCGCCATCGCCAGCCAGCGCTCCGCCAGCCCCCGCACCGCGCCGCCGTGCCCGACCAGCGCCGTTCCTGCCACCATCGCTCCGCCCTCCCGTGACGTCGAGGGCGAGGACGCGCGTGCGGCCCCGCCCGTTCCAGCGGCCTAAGCTGACCACATGGACAGCCGCACCGGAACGGGCACCGACAGCCGCGACGCCCCTGGCACCCCCGACGAGCTCGACGACGAGGTCAGGGCGGAACTGCTCGCGCTGCGCGAGAGCATCGACAACATCGACGCCGCCCTCGTCCACATCCTCGCCGAGCGCTTCAAGTGCACCCAGCGCGTCGGCCGGCTCAAGGCCGCCCACGACCTGCCGGCCGCCGACCCGGCCCGGGAGGCCCGCCAGATCACGCGGCTGCGCCAGCTCGCCGAGACGGCCAGGCTCGACCCGGCCTTCGCGGAGAAGCTCCTGAACTTCATCATCGCCGAGGTGATCCGGCACCACGAGACCCTCGCGGGCCGACACACCGCGCACTGACCCGGGGTGGGGGAGGGGCTCAGCCCTGCTGCTGCCGCTGGCCGGGGCGCATGCTCGCGAGGAAGCGCCACAGCCGGGACCGGGGCCGCTCCTGCGACGCCGACACTGACGCCGGGGTCGACACGGCCGCCCCGCCGTCGACCGGGCCCCCGTCGCCGCCTCCGGCGACGGCTCCCACCGGCTCGCCCGCCGCCGCACCGCCCGGCCGTCCGGGCGCGGCGGCCGGCGCCCCCGCGCCCCCGCCCCCCGGCCACCGCATCCGGAAGGTCGCGGGGAGCGAGCGCACCGCCCGCACGTACAGCGACGAGCGCCACGGCAGCTGGTCGACGGGCAGGCTCAGCTCCACGTCGCACCGCTCGAACAGGCGGGTCACCGCCTTCGCGCTCATCATCTCGGCGAGCTCCCGCGAGGGGCACACGTGCGGCCCGGCACCCCACGCCAGGTGCGCGCGCGAGCTCGTGACGGCGTCGCCCACCGCGTCGGCGAAGAGCGGGTCGCCGTGCGCCGCCGCGACCGAGGGCACCACGCCGTCCCCGGCCGCCACGTGGTAGTTCCCCAGCGTCACGTCGGTCACGGGGAAGTGCATCGCCAGGTTGGTCCACGGCGGCGAGGCGATGTGGACCCGGTTGACCAGCTCCTGGAAGGTCCCCACCGCCAGGCTCTCCTGCGCCCAGGTGTTGCCCGCCAGCACCTCCACGACGCTGTTGGTGATCGTGTGGGAGACCAGGTCGGAGAAGACGAGCATGGCGTACAGCTCCATGCCGATCTCCTCGGGCGTGAGCGGCGGGTCCGCCTGGAGCAGCCGCGTCGTCAGGTCGTCCCCCGGATGCTCCCGCCGGTACGCGGCCAGCTCCGTCGTCGACGCGATCAGCCGCCCGATGGCCTCCCCCGCGTCGGGGCCCGAGTCCACCATCCGCCAGGCGTCCATGAAGATGTCGTCGCCCTGCTCCACCGGGAAGCCGAACAGCCGGTTGATGACCATCAGCGGCAGCGGACGGGCGAACTGCGAGCACAGGTCCACGAAGCCGCTGCCCTGGCCGTTGGCGAAGAAGGTGATCAGCTCGTCCACGTACCGCTCCACGGCCGCCGCCAGCTCCACGGCCTGCGGCTGCCCCGGCTCCTGGTAGGGCCGCAGCGCCTGGTCCACCGCCGCGCGGGTCGCCATCCGCCGCTGGTCGTCCTGGTGCAGCAGGTGGCTCACGTGGTACGCCGGCAGCAGCGGCCAGTCCGGGGGCACCCGGCCCTCCCGGTAGGGCCGCCAGTGACCGATGTCCTTCTTCCACTGGCTCTCGTCCCGCAGGATGTCCATCACCTCGCGGTACCCCAGGACGAGCCACACCGGGACGCCGTACAGCTCCACGGGGGCGACGGGGCCGTGCCGGGCGCGCAGCCGCTCGTAGACCAGCGCGGGGCGGGTCTCGAAGTCCCGGGTCATCAGGGGCTCCAGGGGCTGCTCCGCCAGCGGCGTGCCGGCGCGGCCCCGGGCGCCCGGTGGCGGGGGGAGGTGGGTGTCCATGACGTGTCGTCCCTCGGTGTCCTGGCATGAAGACGTGACGGGGTGTGCGCTGGCACGCGTGCCCTGGCGGACGTGTCCTCGCTGCCAGGGCCGGACGGCGGCTCGTCGCGGCCCGGGGGGCCGTGCGCGGGGGCGGAGGGTGTCCGTCGGCGCCCGCGCCGCCAGCGCGTGGCGTGGCACCTCACCCCGAGCGGGCGTCAGCCTAGCCCCGACGGGCGCGATTAAAACAGGGCGTGATCCGTGCACCGTGCGGCACCATGGCCCGCATGGCATCACTCACACGCGGCGAGGCGGAGGCCCGCGCCCGCCTCCTGGACGTCCACCAGTACACCGTCGACCTGGACCTCAGGGGCGCCGACACCGGTCAGGAGACCTTCGCCTCCACCACCACGGTCCGCTTCACCGCGCGGGAGCGGGGCGACACCTTCGTCGAGGTGGAGCCGGCCACCCTCCATCGCGTCACCCTCGACGGACGCGAACTGGCCACGGATCTCCTCGACGACGGCCGCCTGCCGCTGACCGGCCTGACCGCCGGCGAGCACGAGGTGCGCGTCGAGGCGGACATGCGGTACTCGCGCACCGGCGAGGGCATGCACCGCTTCACCGACCCGGCCGACGGCCTGACCTACCTCTACAGCATGTGCTGCATGACCGAGGGCCCCAAGGTCGCCGCGCTCTTCGACCAGCCCGACCTCAAGGCCGTCTTCACCGTCCACGTCACGGCCCCGACGGGCTGGACCGTCCTCGGCAACGGCGTCGCCACCCCCGTCCCCGGCGAGCCGGGCCGCTTCAGCTGCGCCCCCACGCCGCCCATCAGCACCTACCTGCTCGCGGTCGCCGCCGGCCCGTACCACTCGGTGCGCACCGAGCACGCCGGGCTGCCCTTCGGTCTCCACGTGCGCCGCTCCCTCGCCGAGCACCTCGACAAGGACGCCGAGGAGATCCTCGACATCACCCGCCGCTGCTTCGACCGGTACCAGGAGATCTTCACCGAGCCCTACCCGTTCGACTCCTACGACCAGGCGTTCGTCCCCGAGTTCAACGCCGGGGCGATGGAGAACCCGGGACTGGTCACCTTCCGCGACGAGTTCATCCACCGCTCCGCCGTCACCGACACCCAACGCGAGCTGCGCGGCACCGTCATCGCCCACGAGATGGCCCACATGTGGTTCGGCGACCTCGTGACCCTCCGCTGGTGGGACGACGTCTGGCTCAACGAGTCCTTCGCCGAGTTCATGGGCTACCAGGTGCTCACCGACGCCACCCACCACAACCCCTGGATCGAGTTCGCCACCACCCGCAAGCCCTGGGGCTACGACGCCGACCAGCGCCCCTCCACCCACCCCGTCGCCCCCGCGCCCGAGGACGTCCCCGACACCGCCTCCGCCTGGCTCAACTTCGACGGGATCTCCTACGCCAAGGGCGCCTCCGCGCTGCGCCAGCTGGTCACCTGGCTCGGCGAGGAGAGCTTCCTGGCCGGCATCAACGACCACTTCGCCCGCCACCGCTTCGCCAACGCCACCCTGGCGGACTTCATCGACTCGATGGCCCGCGCCTCCGGCCGCGACGTCCACACCTGGGCCGACGCCTGGCTGCGGACCTCGACCCCCGACACCCTCGCCCCGGTCGTCGAGACCGACGCCGACGCGTGGCGGCTGCGCCTGACCCACACCGGCGGACGCCCGCACCGGCTGCGCCTCGGCGTCTACGACGAGGCGCCCGCCGAGCCCGGCCGCGTCGTCGTCCGCGAGCGGCACGAGATCGAGCTGACCGCCGAGGACGGCACCTCCACCCACACCCACGCCGGCCCGCGGCCCGCCCTCCTGGTCGTCAACGACGGCGACCTCACCTACGCCAAGGTGCGCCTCGACCCAGCCTCCTGGGCCACCGCCCAACGCACCCTGTCCTCCCTCCCCGACCCCCTCACCCGCTGCGTCGTGTGGAACGCCGCCCGCGACATGGTGCGCGACGGCGAGCTCGACCCGGCCGACCACCTCGCCGCGGCCCGCGCCAACCTCCCCGGTGAGACCTCCACCGCCATCATCGAGGGCGTCCTGAACTTCGCACGCCGCCACCTCGTCGACCGCTACCTCGCGCCCGACCGGCGCACCGGGGCGCTGGCCACGCTCACCGACCTCGCCCACGACCTGCTGGAGAGCCCGCCCGGGTCCACCGGCACCGGCGCCGACCGCCGGCTCGTCGCGGCCCGCACCGTGATCGCCGCCGCCACGGACCCGGCCGAGCTCCGGGGCTGGTGGGAGGCCGGCACCGTGCCCGGCGGCCCGGCCCTCGACCAGGAGCTGCGCTGGAGCGCCCTGCACCGCCTCGCCACACTCGGCGCCACCGACGAGGGCGAGATCGCGGCCGAGACCGAGCGCGACCCGAGCGCCGTCGGCGAGCAGGGCGCCGCCCGCTGCCGCGCCGCGCTGCCCGAGGCGGCGGCCAAGGAGGCCGCGTGGGAGGCCCTGTTCGACCCGGCCGACCGCCTGTCGAACTACCTCTTCGTCGCCACCGCCCAGGGCTTCTGGGCCCCCGAGCAGCGCGAGCTTCTCGCCCCCTACGTCGCCCGGTACTTCCCGGCCGCCACCGAGCTGGCGGCCCGCCGTGGCCACGCCCTGGCCCAGGCCGCGGCCATCGACGCCTTCCCGTGGGCCCTCGTCGAGCCCGAGACGCTCCGCCTCGGCGAGGAGTGCCTGGCCGGCGACGACCTCATCCCGGCACTGCGCCGCGGCCTGACCGACCAACTGGACGACCTGCGCCGCGCCCTGCGTGTCAGGAGCCGATGAGGTCCCCGCACCACCCGAGTCTGACCTGAGGTAGGCACCCGCACACCCCGGCCGGCCGCGGCCGGGGTGCTCAAGACCCCAGGGAGACAACCATGAGCGGCATCCTGAGCGTCTCGGCCTTCGTCACGTTGGACGGCGTGATGCAGGCGCCCGGCGGCCCCGACGAGGACCGCGACGGCGGCTTCCCGCACGGCGGCTGGTCGGTCCCGTACTTCACCGAGGACCTCGGCGCGATCATCGACGAGCAGTTCGCCGGCTTCAGCGCCTTCCTCCTCGGACGCAGGACCTACGAGATCTTCGCCGCGCACTGGCCGCACATCACCGACGAGGAGGACCCCGTCGCGGCGAAGCTCAACGCGGCCCCCAAGTACGTCGCCTCCCGCAGCCTGGACCGCGTCACCTGGCACAACGCCCAGCTGCTGAGCGGCGACGTGGGCCGGGCCGTCGCCGAGGTGAAGGAGGGCACCGACGGCGAGATCAACGTCCAGGGCAGCACCGACCTCATCGCCACCCTGCAACGGCACGACCTCGTCGACCGGTACCGGCTGGTCGTCGAGCCGGTGGTGCTGGGCACCGGCAAGCGCCTGTTCGCCGAGGGCACCGCCCCGGCCGCCCTGCGCCTGACCCACTCCCGCCAGACCGCGGGCGGCGCCGTGTACTGCGAGTACGAGCGCGCCGGTGAGCCGACGTACGGCAGCTTCGACCTGGACACCTACGAGGAGAGGATGCGCGGGATCAGGGGAACAGGCGTGTGACGCATGCATGCCCCGGACCAACCCGATACGGTGCCGGGCGAGTTGGCACACGCCAGCCGTCACCACGAGAACAGAAGGTCATCCCTCTGATGAAGCGAGCCGTCACAGCTCTCGCGGCACTCGCCGTCACCCTCCCGCTGCTCGCCGCCTGCAACGGCGGCAGGGACTGCGACTCCGCTCCCGCCCTACGGGACACGCTCGCGACGAGTCCTGACACGGGCACCTCCGAGTCGGTCCTCCAGCAGGTCGCGGCCCCCGAACGCAGCAGCGGCGGGCGGGGCGGCGGCGGCCGCGGCAGCGTCGGCGGCTCCGCGGGCGGCGCGGGTCAGAACGACTGCGACTACGACTGAGCGGCCCCGCCACCGCCACGTGACGCCGGCCGGTGGAGGGCGCGCCTCGGGCGAGCGCTCACGCGCCCTCCGCCGCCTCGTGCGGCCCCGCCTCCGGCGCCACCTGGTCGAGATGGGCGACGAACTCCTGCGCTGTCTGGGCCACGTGGCGGGCCAGCCGCGTCAGCTCCGCGGCGTCGAAGACGTAGCTCACCGCCTCCACCCGCTCCTCGTCCGTACCCCTGACCACCCCCATGTGGGCCGACCGCACCCGGTCGTGCACCCCGGCGGCGCCGCCCAGCATCGCCAGGCTGAACGCGAGCAGCACGCGCAGGGTCTCCGGCCGTCGCTGACCGGGGACCTGCCCGAACAGGGCGTGCACGTACTGCGCGGCGAACCCGAGGTGGGTGATCAGGTGGTCGTGCACCGGGTGGTGGGGGTCGCCGGGGTAGCCGTGCACCGTCTGCACCGCCTCGGCGAAGACCGGCGGCTGTCCGCTGACGGCGGGATCGGCCGCGCTCTCCACGTACGGCAGCGCCGCCGCCGCGACCAACGTCGCCTGCTGCCGGAGGAGGTCCTCCTCCGGCTCCGCCAGCCTCCGGGGTGTGTGCCCCAGCATCACCAGGGCGGCGGCGAACCGGTCCGCTCGCTCTCTCGGACTCTGAGAGGTCTCCATGGGGGCACCCTAGCTCCGGAACGGAGCGGCCCGCTCACCCTCGGTCGCTGGACATAGCACATCGCCAGCTGGTTCTCGTCCGAGATTCCCTCGTTCGGGCGAACGAGCGGAAACGCGCGCTGAACCTCCGTGCTCCGGGCGTAGCTTGTGGCCCGTCCCGGCCGTGACAGGCCGTCACCCCCTCCGGCCGCGCTCCCGCCCGCACCGGCCCGAACCCCCCGGAAGGCGCCCATGTCCGCCCCCGCCCACGACGAATCCGGCCAGCGCGCCCTCCCCGGCCCGTGCCGTCCCGACGAGGCGGGGCGGGAGTGGGCGGGCGGCGTGGCGGGACCGCGGGCTCTGCGGCCCCTCCTCGACACCGTCCTGGCCGCACTCACCGACGGCGCCCACGCCGCGCTCCGCGACCACGTCCACGTCCTCGCGGCCGGCGCCGCCGACCCGGCCGACCCGCTCTGCGCCGCCCACCTGCACTGTCCGCCCCTGGCCGTCGCCGTCGCCGCCGACCTGGCCGCGAGCGCCCTCAACCCCTCGATGGACTCCTGGGACCAGGCCCCCGCGGCCTCCGCGCTGGAGGAGCGTCTCACCCGCGTCCTCGCCGCCGAGGTCCATCCCCGGGGAGCGGACCCCGACGCCCTGATCACCACGGGCGGCACCGAGTCGAACCTGCTGGGCGTGCTGCTCGCCCGTGAACACCTGGCGGCCGCGGGGGAGTGCGGCACGGGAGGGGCGCGCGGCGGGGGGCTCACCATCGTCTGCGGCGCCAACGCCCACCACAGCGTCCACCGCGCCGCCTGGCTGCTCGGCCTGCCCGCCCCCGTCGTGCTGCCCACCCCGCGGGGCGTCCTCGATCCCGCCGACGTGCGCGCCGCGCTCGACCGGCTCGACGCGTTGCGCTGCCCACCGGGACCCGCGAGCCCCGCCCTCGTCGTCGCCACGGCCGGCACCACCGACAGCGGCGCGCTCGACCCCCTCGACGCCCTCGCCGACGTCGTCGCCGCCCACCGCGCCCGTCGTCCCACCGCCCTCCACGTCGACGCCTCCTACGGCGGGCTCCTGCTGCTCAGCGAGCGTCACCGCCCCAAGCTCACCGGTCTCGAACGGGCCGACAGCGTCGCCCTGGACCTCCACAAGCTCGGCTGGCAGCCCGTCGCCGCCGGCCTGCTGACCGTGCCCGACGCCGGCCTCCTGCGTCCCCTGGCGCACCGCGCCGAGTACCTCAACGCCGAGGACGACACCGACGCGGGTCTGCCCGACCTCCTCGGCCGCTCGCTGCGCACCACCCGCCGCCCCGACGCCCTCAAGATCGCGGTCACGCTGCGGGCCCTCGGCCGGGCCGGCCTGCGCGCGCTGGTGGACCGCACCTGCGCCGCGGCCGAGGAACTCGCCGACCTCGTCGACGCGGAGCCCGGCCTGCGCCTGCACTCCCGCCCGACGATCTCGACGGTCCTCTTCCGGCCGGCCCACGCCAGCGACGAGGAGGTGGCCGAGGTCCGCCGCCACCTCCTCCTCGACGGCCGGGCCGTCCTCGGCCGCGCCCGCGCGGCCGACCCCCGCCGCCCCGGCGGGCCGCCGCGCACCTGGCTCAAGGCCACCCTCCTCAACCCCGAGGTCGGCCCCGCCGATCTCGCCGCCCTCGTCAAGCTCGTCGTCGACCACGCGCCCACCCCTCACGCTGCCCCCACGCTCTCGCAGAAGGACCCCTGTCATGACCGCGCCTGACGCCGCGCCGGCTCCCGGATCCCTCCCCGACCGTCCGCTGGACCTCCTCGGCGTCGGCGTCGGCCCGGCCAACCTCTCGCTCGCCGCCCTCGCCCAGCCACTGCCCGGCCTGACCGCCGCCTTCTACGAGCGGCGCCCCACCTTCCGCTGGCACCCGGGGCTCCTCATCGACGGCGCGACGCTCCAGGTCCCCTTCCTCGCCGACCTCGTCACCCTCGTCGACCCCACCAGCCGGCACAGCTTCCTGAACTACCTGCGCCACACCGGCCGGCTCTTCCCCTTCTACTTCGCCGAGCGCCTCCACCCCGACCGCGCCGAGTACGACGCCTACTGCCGGTGGGTCAGCGAGCGCCTGCCGGGGCTCCACTTCCGCCACCAGGTCGACGCCGTCCGTTGGAACCCGGAACACGAGGTCTTCGACGTCGACGTCACCCGCCTCGGCGCGGACGGCGAGGTCGAGGCCGTCCTGCGGCGCCACGCCCGACACCTCGTCATCGGCATCGGCACCGCCCCCCACCTCCCGGAGGTCATGCGCCCCCTCGCCGAGGCCGCCACCGTCCCCGTCTGCCACTCCGCCGACTACCTCGACCACCGCGAGCGGCTGCTGGCCGCCGAGCACGTCACGGTCGTCGGCGCCGGCCAGTCCGGCGCCGAGATCGTCCTCGACCTGCTGCGTCACCGCCCGGCCGGCCGGGAGCGCCTGGCCTGGCTCGCCCGCACCCCCGCGTTCGCCCCCATGGAGTACAGCAAGCTCGGCCTCGAACACTTCACCCCCGACTACACCCGGTACTTCCACGCCCTGCCGGAGGCGGTCCGCGACCACCTCGTGGAGCGGCAGTGGCAGTTGCACCGGGCGATCGACCACGAGACCCTCGCGGCCCTCCACGACGAGCTCTACCGCCGCACGGTGGCGGGCGAGTGGCCCGACGTGCTGCTCACCCCCGGCGTCAGCGTCCGCACCGCGGGTCGCGTCGGCACCACCCGTCTCGAACTCCACCTGGACCACGTGGAGCAGGGCGAACGCTCGCGGCTGACCACCAGCGCGCTCGTGCTCGCCACGGGCTACCGCGAACGCCCCCTGGATCCCCTGCTCACCACCCTGAACTCCGTGGTCCGCCGCGACGCCTCCGGCCGCCCCTCGATCGACGCCCACTACCGCCTCGACCTCGCCCCGGAGGTGTCCGGCAGCGTCTACGTGCAGAACGCCGAACGCCACACCCACGGCGTGGGCGCGCCGGACCTCGGGCTCCTCGCCCACCGCAGCGCGACGATCCTCAACTCCCTGACCGGCGAGCGGCGGTATCCGGTCTCCCGCAGGGCCGCTTTCACCACGTTCGGGCTGCGTCGTCCGTCGGAGGGAAAGGAAGGATCGCGGGCGCCGCGTACGGAGGTCGCGGAGGTTCACGTGCCCGCGCAGCTCAAAAGAGCGGCATTCCGCTCAATGTGAGCGTTCGAGAATTGCTTGGCCCGTTGTGGGCGTCTCTTTAAAACGAGGTCGTCGTGTGGTCACTTCCCGATAGCCCTCTACCTGCGGGTAACTCCTAGGGTTGGCGTATGCGCCGAGCGAAAATCGTCTGCACACTTGGACCTGCGACTGACTCATATGAGCGCATCGTGGCGCTTGTCGAGGCGGGAATGGACGTCGCACGTCTGAACCTCAGCCACGGCAGCCACCGCGAACACGAGCTTCGTCTCCAGCGGGTCCGTCGCGCCGCCGCGGAAAAGGGGCGCAGCATCGGAATTCTGGCCGACCTCCAGGGGCCGAAGATCCGGCTCGGCAGCTTCGGGGAAGGCCCCGTCCTCCTTGAGCGCGGCGACGAATTCACCATCACCACGGAGGACGTCGTCGGCGACCACCGCCAGTGCGGCACGACGTACCCGGGGCTCGCCTCGGACGTAACCCCGGGCGAGCGCATCCTCGTCGACGACGGCCGGGTCGCGCTCGACGTGACCGACGTCGACGGCCCCCGCGTCCACACCGTGGTCGCCGAGGGCGGCCTGGTCTCCGACCACAAGGGCATCAACCTCCCGGGCGTCGCCGTCTCGGTGCCCGCCCTGTCGACCAAGGACGTGGACGACCTGCGCTGGGCGCTGCGCGTCGGAGCCGACATCATCGCCCTCTCGTTCGTGCGCAGCGGCGACGACATCAAGGACGTCCACCGCGTGATGGCCGAGGAGGCGCGCTTCCTCCCGGTCATCGCCAAGGTCGAGAAGCCGCAGGCCGTGGAGAACCTCCAGGACATCGTGGACGCCTTCGACGGCGTGATGGTCGCCCGCGGCGACCTCGGCGTCGAGGTCCCGCTGGAGGAGGTCCCCCTGGTGCAGAAGCGCGCGGTGGCGCTGACCCGGCGCAACGCCAAGCCGGTCATCGTCGCCACGCAGATGCTCGACTCCATGATCGACTCCTCGCGCCCCACCCGCGCCGAGGCGTCCGACGTCGCCAACGCCGTCATGGACGGGGCCGACGCCGTCATGCTCTCCGGCGAGACCAGCGTCGGCCGCTACCCGACGGAGACCGTCCGCACCATGAGCCGCATCGTCGCCGCGGCCGAGGACGACATGCTCTCCCACGGCCTGGCGCCCCTGACCGAGGCCACCAAGCCCCACACCCAGGGCGGCGCCGTGGCCCGCGCCGCCGCCGAGATCGGCGACTTCCTCGGCGCCTCGCTGCTGGTGGCCTTCACCCAGAGCGGCGACACGGCCCGCCGCCTGTCGCGGTACCGCTCGCCCATCCCGGTCGTCGCCTTCACGCCCGACCCCGACACCCACGCGCAGCTCACCCTGAGTTGGGGGGTGGAGACCCACCTCGTCCCCACCGTCGAGACCACCGACGAGATGGTCGCGCAGATGGACGAGCAGCTGCTGCGGCTGGAGCGCTGCCGCCAGGGTGACCTGGTGGTGATGACCGCCGGCTCGCCGCCGGCCACGCCCGGCACCACCAACCTCGTCAGGGTCCACCGCGTGGGCGAGGACGACACGCCCTGACGGCTGCCACGCCGTGGGTCCGGCTCCCTCCGCCGCCGTGCCGTCGAAGCCACGGGACGCCGCTCCCCGATCCGCCGGCACGGCGACCGCGGCACCGACCCCGCCCCGCGTAGGCGGGATCGGCCCTCGGCGGCCCTGCCGCCGGGCGGGGCCGAAGGCGTGTGCGTCGCGTCGCGTTCGGGGGGTCGGGCCGCGTCGTGCGACGTGCCGCTCCGACGCGGTGGCCTGACCCGAGGTGACCTCGCCGACCGCCCTCGGCGCGTCTCCACCAGGGACCCCTCTCAGGGATCGACCGGGCCCGACGGCGTACCGCCGGCGGGCCCGGTGGCGTGTCCGGGAGGCGTCCGGCGAGGTGTCCGGGGGGCACTTGCCACGGACGGCTTCGCGTGATGTGCTGCATGCTGCGCTATTGAAAGCGCTTACTAAACCGCCTTCCGTCGCCTCGCCAGGAGTCACCCCGCATGGCTCACCCCGTGCCACCACGCGTCCGCATCGCCGTCGTCGGCACTGGTGGCATCACCACCGCCTGCCACCTCCCGGCCGTCGCCGCACACGCCGACCGCGCGGAACTCGTCGCCGCGGTCGACGTCGACCCCGACCGGCTCGACGCCTTCCAGCGCGCCACCCGCGCCGCCGACGCCGGCGCCGCCACCGGGTACACCGACCTCGACGCCATGCTGGAGGCCGAGCGGCCCGACCTCGTCATCATCGGTACCCCGCCCGGTCTGCACCGGGCGCAGGCCGTCGCCGCCCTCCGGGCCGGCGCCTGGGTCTGGTGCGAGAAGCCGCTGTGCCTCTCCCTCGCCGAGTTCGACGAGATCACCGCCGCCGAGGAGGCCGCGGCCCGCGACGGCCGCGGCCCCTACGCCGCCGTCGTCGCGCAGCACCGCTACGGCTCCGGCGCCGTCCACGCCCGCGCCCTGCTGGCCTCGGGGGAACTCGGCGCCCCCCGCGTCGCCCACTGCCAGACCACCTGGTACCGCGACACCACCTACTACGAGGTCCCCTGGCGCGGCCGCTGGGTCACCGAGGGCGGCGGCCCCACCATGGGCCACGGCATCCACCAGACCGACCTCCTCCTCCACCTCCTCGGCGACTGGACGGAGATCCGCGCGATGGCCGGCCGCCTCGTTCACGCCGTCGAGAGCGAGGACGTCGCCACCGCCCTGGTGCGTTTCGCGAGCGGCGCCGTGGCCACCGTCGTGAACAGCGTGATCTCGCCCGACGAGGTCAGCCGTATCCGCATCGACTGCGACGACGCCACCGTCGAGCTCACCCACCTCTACGGCCACCGCAACGAGGACTGGCGGTACACCCCGCGCCCCGGCCTCGACGACCCCGCGCGCGTCGCCCGGTGGCGCACCCCCGCCGCCGACGTCCCGAGCTCCCACACCGCCCAGCTCGACGGCGTCCTCACCGCCTTCCAGGAGGGCGTCCGGCCTCCGGGCAGCGGCGCGGACGCCCGCCGGACGCTGGAGTTCAACGCCGCGCTGTACAAGGCCGCGTTCACCGGCCGGCCCGTCACGGCCGGCGAGATAGTCCCGGGCGACCCGTTCCACGCCGCGATGCACGGCGACCACGCGGACTGGGCGCCCGGCCAGCACGCCCGCTGAGACGACCACACCGCGAAGGAGCCGTCGATGACCGCCCCGCTCACCGTCACCCACCACCTGGGCCACCGCGTCGCCGTCACCGCGGGCGCCACCGAGATCCTCTCCTACGTCTACCGCCCCGACCCCGAGCCGTACGAGTCGCGCAAGCCCTACGCCCACCCCGTCCGCACCCTCGCCGGCAACCTCGTCACCGGCTACCGCCCGAACGACCACCGCTGGCACAAGGGCATCCAGATGACCGCCAGCCACGTCTCGGGGCAGAACCTCTGGGGCGGCAACTCCTACCTCGGCCCCGGCGTCGGGTACCAGCGCGTCCCCGAGCGCGTCGGCTCGATGCGCCACGACGACTTCACCGCCGTCACCGCCGACGGCGACCGCGCCGAGATCGCCGAGAACCTCACCTGGCTGAACCACACCGGCCAGGAGTGGGCCCGCGAGCGGCGCACCGTGACCGTCCACTCCGTGGAACCGGCCGAGGGAGCCTGGGCCCTGGACTGGACCATCCACCTCACGAACACGCGCGGCGAGGCCCTCCACTTCGGCAGCCCCACCACCGCGGGCCGTGAGATGGCCGGCTACACCGGCCTCCACTGGCGCGGCCCCCGCGACTTCGCGGGGGGCCAGGTCCTCACCCCCGCCGGTCCCACCACCGACGAGGCGGCCATGGGCACGCCCGCCGTCGAGGCACCCTGGCTGGCCTACACCGCCACCCGCGACGACGTGGACGCCGAGACCACCCTCGTCTTCGCCCACGCGCCGGAGAACCTCGACGGCTCGGCGATCCACCCCTCGCACTGGTTCATCCGCGCCAACGCCACGCCGACCTCCGCGTTCTCGTGGGCCTTCTTCGAGGAGTTCGAGCTCGCCGCGGGGGCCTCCTTCTCCTACCGCTACCGCATCGTCGTCGCCGACGGCCTCTGGGACGCCGACCGCGTCGAGCGGTACCTCAAGACCCACGCCTGGTGACCATGGACCTTCCCCACCCCCTCCCCGGAGCCGTCGGCCTCTCCCACATCAGCGCCTACGACTGGCCCTGCGCCGACGGCGTCCGCGGCGGCAGCCCGCACATGCACCTCGCCTGCACCGAGGCGTACGTCGTCACGGCCGGCGAAGGGAGCGTCCAGACCCTCAGCCCCGACCAGGGCTACGTCGAGACGCCCCTGCGCCCCGGCGTCGTCGCGTGGTTCACCCCCGGCACCGTCCACCGGATGGTCAACGGAGACGGCTCCCTGCGCGTGACCGTCGTCATGCAGAACAGCGGCCTGCCCGAGGCCGGCGACGCCGTCTTCACCTTCCCGCCCGAGCTGTTGGCCGACGCGGGGGCCTACGCCGAGGCCGCGACGCTGCCCGGCAGCCAGGGGCCGGCGGCGGAGGCCGCCGCCCGCCGCCGCCGCGACCTGGCCGTCGAGGGGTACCTGCTGCTGCGCACCGCCCTGCGCGACGGTGACGCCGAGCCGCTGCGTGCCTTCCACCAGGCCGCCGCCCGCCTCCTCGCGCCGAAGGTGGCGGCCTGGCGGGAGCGCTGGCGCGTCGGCGCCCTCGCCGCGGCCGAGGCCACCGGGGCGCAGCTGGACGCGCTGGAACGGGGCGACGCCACCCACCTGGGGCGGGCCACGCTCCACGCCACGGGCCCCACCCGGCAGGCGGGCCTCGGCATGTGCGGACGCCGCCAGGAGTACGAGGTGCCGGGCGCCACCCTTCCCTACGGCGGGGAGTGACGCCGGGGACGGCGCGAGAAGGAGAGAAGGAGAGGAAGAGGGAGATCGTGCTCACACCCACATGCCGTCACGACACGTGGGTGTGAGAGGTGTGCCGGGTGCGGGATTCGAACCCGCAAGCCCTCGCGGGCAGAGGTTTTTGAGACCTCCGTGTATACCGTTCCACCAACCCGGCCGAATGGTTCGCGCGTAGTCTACCGACTCACCGAGGCGCCCCACGACTAGGTACTCTCATTGATGCCACCACCAGGCAGATCCCAAGGAGCACCGTGAGCACCGCCGACGTCCCTGACGAGACCGTCACGCCCGCCCCCGAGCCGGCCGACGAGGAGAGCGCACATGTTCCGCCCCACACCACCCGCGTCGTCATCGCCGAGGACGAGGCCCTGATCCGGCTGGACCTGAAGGAGATGCTGGAAGAGGAGGGGTACACGGTCGTGGGGGAGGCGGGCGACGGGCAGCGCGCCGTCGAGCTCGCCCGCGAGCTCAACCCCGACCTCGTGATCCTCGACGTGAAGATGCCCGTGCTCGACGGGATCTCCGCGGCGGAGAAGATCGCGGCCGAGTCCATCGCGCCGGTGCTCATGCTGACCGCCTTCTCGCAACGGGACCTCGTCGAGCGCGCCAGGGACGCCGGGGCCATGGCCTATCTGGTGAAGCCCTTCAGCAAGAGCGACGTGGTGCCCGCGATCGAGATCGCCGTGTCCCGGTTCACGGAGCTGAGGTCGCTGACCCAGGAGGTCGCCGACCTCGCGCAGCGGCTGGAGACGCGCAAGCTGGTGGACCGCGCCAAGAGCGTTCTGCAGACGCAGTACGGGCTGACCGAGCCGGCCGCGTTCCGCTGGATCCAGAAAACGTCGATGGACCGCAGGCTGTCGATGCACCAGGTCGCCCAGGCTGTCATCGACGACGCCGCGGAGAAGCAGCAGAAGCAGAACAAGCAGAAATAAGGACGGAGAACGCCGCCCGTGTGGGCGGACCCACCCGAATCGTTCCCGGCGCGCGCCCGGCCTGACGGCTGGACGCGCGCCGCGCTCGTCCTGGCCCGGGATGCCTGGTCTCTACACGAACGTCCGTTTACCGGACGTCGCTGTTCTGTTTCCGGCATATCTCGGAGGTCACGCCTCGATCACAACTGTCGTCACAGTGTGTCTACCGGACGGAGAGGGCAATAGATTCCGCTGCACGCCGCACCACCGTGCTCAGTGGTTCGCACGTGCGCGCATGTGGGTGTGCGGCCGACGACATTGACTGGGCCCGCTCAGGGAGTAATCGAAGTGCTCAACAAATCCATCGTGCGGCTCGCGATACCCGTCGCCGCCAGCGCGCTCCTGCTCTCCGCCTGCGGCGGGGGATCCGGCGGGGGCGACACCATCAAGATCGCCTACCAGGGTCCCCTCTCCGGTGACAACGTCGGCCTGGGCGAGAACATGGAGCGCGGCATCCAACTGGCCATCGACGAGGCCAACGAGTCCGGCCAGTACGACTTCGAACTGGAGTACTTCGCGGCCGACGACGGTGGCGCCGAGGGGCAGGCCACCGCCGCCGCCCAGCTCGCCATCGACGACCAGAGCGTGCTCGCCGTGATCGGCCCCGCCTTCTCCGGCCCGGCCAACGTCGCCGCGCCGCTCTACGGACAGGCGGGCCTGGCGGCCGTCTCCACCTCCGCCACCAACCCGACCCTGACCGAGCAGGGCTTCGGCACCTTCCTGCGGGCCGTGCCCAACGACAACGCCCAGGGCACCGCGTGGGCCCAGTTCCTGTCCGGTCAGGACGGCGTCGACTCGGTCGTCGTCGTCGACGACTCGACCCCCTACGGCGCGGGCCTCGCGGACGTGGCCGTGGCGGACATGCAGGAGGCCGGCCTCGACGTCCAGCGCGAGACCGTCCCCGACGACACGGTGGACTACGGCAGCGCCGCGCGCACCGTGGTGGACTCCGGCGCGGACGCGGTGGCCTACGCGGGTTACTACGCGGACCTGGCCCCGTTCGCCACCCGCCTGAACGAGGCCGGCTACGAGGGCATCATCGTCTCGGGTGACGGCTCCAACGACGACGAGCTGATCAACCTCGCCGGCGACGCGGTCGAGGGCGTCTACCTGACCTGCCCGTGCACGGACGCCACGGCGAACGAGGCCACGGCCGACTTCTCCCAGCGTTACCAGGACGCCTACGACCTGCCCCCGGGCACCTACTCGGCCGAGTCCTACGACGCCACGAACATGATCATCGAGGCGATCGACCGGCTCGGCGGCGAGCCCACGCGTGAGGAGCTCTACCAGGAGCTCGCGGGCGTCGAGTACGAGGGCCTGACGAAGACCTTCTCGTTCGACGACAACGGGGAGTTCGAGAACACCACGATCTACTTCTACCAGGTCGAGGGTGGACAGATCGGCTACCTGGGCGAGACCAGCGAAGTCGCCGGTTCCTGACGACAGCAACGGTGCCTTGCGTCCGCGGCCGGTGCGGCACGATCCCGCACCGGCCGCGGACGGCCATGCAGGACCTCTTCGCTCGTCTCCGTTATTCCCACAAGGAAAGTCAGTTTCATGTCCCCATCGGATATCTGGGACGTCGCCGTCCTGGGATTGGTGCTCGGCTCGCTGTACGCCGTGATCGCCATCGGATACACGCTGGTATATGGTGTGCTACAGCTGCTGAACTTCGCGCACAGCGAGGTCTTCATGGCCGGCGGGTACGGCGGCCTCATCGCGTTGACGCTCATCGAGCCCGCCGCTGACCCGACGGCGGCCCAGTCGGTGCTCTACGTACTGGGCGGCATGGTGGCCGGCGCGCTCCTCGGCGGGGCCGTCGCCTTCGGCTTGGAGAAGGCCGCCTACAAGCCCCTGCGGCGGCGCAACGCGCCACGCCTGGTCTTCCTGATCACCGCGATCGGCGCGTCGTTCTTCCTCTACAACCTCGCCGGCAAGCTCTTCGGGCGCTACGCGATCCCGATGCCGGAGATGTACGAGAACAGGCGGCTCTTCACGATCTTCGGGGCCAACGTCAACGTGACGCAGCTGCTGATCCTGGTGTCGGCGGTGCTGATGCTCGTCATGGTCGACTTCGTGGTCAACCGGACGAAGATGGGGGCGGGCATCCGGGCCGTGGCCCAGGACGCCGAGGTCGCCTCCCTGATGGGCGTGAACATCGACAAGGTGGTGTCGCGGACCTTCGTGCTCGGCGGCCTCATGGGCGGCGTGGCCGGCTTCCTGTTCGGCACCAACCTCCAGGTCGAGTACACGATGGGCTTCCTGCCCGGGATCACCGCCTTCGCGGCGGCCGTCCTCGGCGGGATCGGCAACGTGCGCGGCGCGATGCTCGGGGGCCTGACCCTCGGCATCGTCGAGGCGTTCACGGTGGAGCTGTGGAGCGACGCCTGGCGGTACGTGGGTGCCTTCGCCGTCCTGGTGTTGGTGCTGATGTTCCGTCCCACGGGCCTGCTCGGTGAGCGTGTCGGGAGGACGGCATGAGCGCGACGACCGTTTCCGGGAAGGGGAACAACCGCAAGGGTGCTCCCTCGGCCGCGCGGCTGCGCCGCGTCGCCTGGTACGACCAGCCCCGCTGGCGGCGGCTGACCGCGATGGTGGTCACGGCCGTGGTCGTGGCCAACGTGACCGGCGAGCAGGGCGTGCGCGGCGACCTGTTCGCGGCGCTGGAGGCGAACTTCACCGGCACCGCGATCTGGCTGTGGCTCGCGGTCTTCGTCGGCATATGGGCGGTGCGGGAGTTCCTCCACGCGCCCGCCGCGCGCCTGACCGCCACGGTCAAGGAGCAGGTGACCGGACCCACGGGCAAGGTGTCGGGCGCCTTCCGCGCCGACCGCCGCCTGCGGTGGGCCGGACTCGGGGCGCTGCTGGTCTTCCTCGTGGTGCTGCCGCTGATGGTGCAGACGTACTGGCAGCAGGTCCTGGTCGACCAGATCGGCATCTACATCCTGCTGGCGATCGGCCTGAACGTCGTGATCGGCTGGGCGGGCATGCTCGACCTCGGCTTCATCGCGTTCTTCGCCATCGGCGCCTACAGCGCGGCCTACTGGACCGGCGCCCTGCCGGCCAAGCCGCCGTTCGAGCTGAACAACTTCCTGGTCATCCCGCTCGCCGTGGTGACCTGCCTCATCGCCGGCGTCCTGCTGGGCGCGCCGACACTCCGGTTGCGCGGCGACTATCTCGCGATCGTCACGCTGGGCTTCCACGAGATCGTCTACCTGATGGCCCGCAACTGGACGGAGTTCACCGGCGGCACCCGCGGCACCTCCCCCGACCGGGTGGACAACTTCTCGATCGACCTCGGGTTCCTCTCCTACGAGTGGGGCCTGGACCCGGTGCCGTACTACTGGCTCCAACTCGGCTTCGCCGTGGTGATCGTCTTCCTCTTCCTGCGCCTGGAGCACTCGCGCGTCGGCCGGTCGTGGACCGCCATCCGCGAGGACGAGGTGGCCGCCGCCGCCACGGGCGTCGACACGGTCCGCTTCAAGCTGCTGGCCTTCGCGATCGGCGCCTCGACCTCCGGCGTGGCGGGCGTCATCTACGCCAGCAAGCAGGGGTTCATCAACTCCGAGATGTTCATCGTGCTGCTGTCGGTGCTGGTCCTGTCCTACGTCATCTTCGGCGGCATGGGCTCCATCCCGGGCGTGATGGCGGGCGCGGCCCTGCTGGTGTGGCTGCCCGAACAGCTGCGGGACGTCGTCGACCCGGCCGACCGCTACATGTACCTGGGAGCGGTGCTCGTGGTCATGATGATCTACCGCCCACAGGGGCTGCTGCCCTCCCGACGGCGACAGCGGGAGCTGCGCCTGGCGGAGCAGGGCACCGTCGAGGGCAACGGGCTCGGCTCGGGTGCGGGCACGGGCTCGACGGGAGGTGAGAAGGCATGACGAGCGCGACGACGACCCTCGGAAAGGGCGGCGAGCGCGCCGCGGCCGCGGACGAGATCCTGGTGGCCTCGGGCGTGACGCTGCGCTTCGGCGGCCTGACCAGCCTGGACAACGTGGACCTGCGGATGACCCGCGGCGAGATCCTGGCCGTCATCGGACCGAACGGCGCGGGCAAGACCTCGTTGTTCAACTCGCTGACCGGCGCGTACGTGCCGCAGGAGGGCACCATCGCCTTCATGCCGCGCGGCGGCGGCCGGAACGAGTTGCGCGGCCGCAAGCCGCACCGGGTCAGCCGCCTGGGCGTGGCCCGCACCTTCCAGAACATCCGCCTCTTCGGCGCGTTGACCGCGATCGAGAACGTCAAGATCGCCGTGGAGACGCGGCAGAAGACCGACCCGATCTCGATCATGCTGGGGCTGCCCAACGCCCGGCGCGACGAGGCCGAGAGCGACCGCAGGGCGCACGAGGTGCTGTCGTTCGTGGGCCTGGGCAACCGCATCAACGAGCTGGCGTCCTCCCTCAGCTACGGCGAGCAGCGACGTCTGGAGATCGCCCGCGCCCTGGCGACCTCGCCGGAGCTGCTGCTGCTGGACGAGCCGGCGGCGGGCACCAACCCGACGGAGAAGCGGGACCTGGAGGAGCTGATCCGCCGCATCAACCGGGACCTCGAGGTGAGCGTGCTGCTCATCGAGCACGACATGCGCCTGGTGATGTCGGTGGCCGACCGCGTCACGGTCCTGAACTTCGGCAGGAAGATCGCCGAGGGAAGCCCCGAGGCGGTCCAGAACGACCCGGCGGTGATCGAGGCCTACCTCGGCGCCTCCGCCCCGGAGGACGCCGCGGTCCCCGGTGCCAACATCGCGGACGTCACCGAGGGCACGGACGTCACGGACGTCACGGAGGGCGACCCGGGCTCCGCGGACGACACGACGGAGGAGAGCGGCGCCGCGGCGGACACCGGGGGCGGCGACGAGGAGGACACGCGATGACGGACGTCCGGCTGGACCAGGACCCGAAGGGCGCGGCGACCGCCCAGGCGACCGCCCCGCCCCTCCTCGAACTGCGCGACCTCCAGGTGTTCTACGGCGCGATCGGCGCGTTGAAGGGCGTCAGCCTCACCGTCGGCGAGGGCGAGATCGTGGCGCTGCTCGGCGCCAACGGCGCCGGCAAGTCCACCACGCTGAAGACCGCGTCGGGCATGATCAAGCCCCGCGCGGGCGAGGTGCTGCTGCGCGGCGAGCGGGTCGACGGCATCCCCTCCCACGAGCTGGTGCGCTTCGGCATCGGCCACGTGCCCGAGGGACGACGGGTCTTCCCGCGCATGACGGTGCTGGAGAACCTGGAGATGGGCGCCTACCGGCTGCGCCGTCCCGACCCCGCCGACCTCGACCGGGTGTTCACGCTCTTCCCGCGGCTGAAGGAGCGGCGCAAGCAGATCGGCGGCACCCTCTCCGGAGGCGAGCAGCAGATGCTCGCCATCGGGCGCGCCCTGATGGGCAAGCCGGAGCTGCTGCTGCTGGACGAGCCCTCGATGGGCCTGGCGCCGCTCATCGTGCAGCAGATCTTCGAGATCCTGAAGGAGATCAACGTGCAGGGCACGACGCTGCTGCTGGTCGAGCAGAACGCGGCGCAGGCCCTTCAGCTGGCCGACCGCGGCTACGTGCTGGAGACCGGCGAGGTCGTGATGGCCGGCGAGTCCGCCGCGCTCCTGGCCGACCCGCGCGTGCGCGCCGCCTACCTCGGCGAGTCGGAGGAGGAGTCCGCCGCGGGCGGCTCCCCGGCCTGACCGATCCCCCGTCCCGCACCGTCGGAGCCGGGCCCCCGGAGGCTAGCCCTCGGTGGCCCGGCTCTTCGGGGCCTGCTCCCCGGACGTCTGAGTCTCCGAGGTCTGGGAGGTCTGGGTCTCCGAGGTCTGGCCCTCCGGTGCGTGGCCCCCGGACGTCTGGTCCGTGGGCCCCTGCCCCTCGGCCCCGCCACCCGGCTGTCCCGCCTGGGTGGCGGGCCGCAGTGCGCAGGTCAGGCGAGCGGTGCACACCCGCTTGCCCCGCTCGTCGGTGAGGACGACGTCGTAGGTCGCCGAGGTGCGGCCGGTGTGGGCGGGCGTCGCCACGCCGGTGACCAGGCCGGCCCGGACGGCGCGGTGGTGCGTGCAGTTGAGGTCCACGCCGACGGCGATCTTGTTCGGCCCGGCGTGGAGCATGGCGCCGACCGACCCGAGGGTCTCGGCGAGCACCGCGGACGCCCCGCCGTGCAGCAGACCGTAGGGCTGGGTGTTGCCCTCGACGGGCAGAGTGCCCACCACCCGCTCCGGCGAGGCCTGAAGCACCCGCACGCCCATCCGCTCCCCGAGGTGCCCCGCGGAGAAGAGGGAGGGAAGGTCGATCCCGCGTCCGGCCCACTCGGTGAGGATGTGCCGCGGGAAGTGGGTGGCGGTGTTCTCGCCCATGATCAGGTCCCCTCTGGTACAGGTGGTCTGGGTGGGTTCTATCAGGCCGCGCGGGCACCCACCGAGGCCGGGGCGTGGGAGGCGAAGGGGACGGGGCGGCCTGGCTGTCAGTGGTCCGTGGCAGGATCGGGTGCGTGGCTGAGAACGCATCGCACGAGACCACCGCCCCTCCGCGCCTGCTCCTGCTGGACGGGCACTCCCTGGCGTACCGCGCCTTCTTCGCCCTTCCCGCGGAGAACTTCACCACCACGGTCGGCCAGCCGACCAACGCGATCTACGGCTTCACGTCGATGCTCGCGAACACCCTGCGGGACGAGGCGCCCACGCACGTCGCCGTCGCGTTCGACGTCTCGCGGGCGACGTGGCGCTCAGAGCGGTACACGGAGTACAAGGCCACCCGGTCGGCCACGCCGGACGAGTTCCGTGGGCAGGTGGAGCTCATCGGCGAGCTGCTGGACACGATGCGCGTGCGGCGGTTCGCGGTGTCGGGCTTCGAGGCGGACGACGTCATCGCCACCCTGGCGACGCGCGCCGCGGCCGAGGGCTTCCAGGTCTCCGTCGTCACCGGGGACCGCGACACCTTCCAGCTCGTCTCCGAGCAGGTGACCGTTCTCTATCCCACGAAGGGCGTCTCCGAGCTGACCCGCTTCACCCCCCAGAAGGTGGAGGAGAAGTACGGGCTGCCCCCGGAGCGGTACCCGGACTTCGCCGCCCTGCGCGGCGACCCCTCGGACAACCTTCCCGGTATCCCCGGAGTGGGCGAGAAGACGGCCGCGAAGTGGCTGACGCAGTACGGCTCGCTGGAGTCCGTCGTCGAGCACGCCGGGGAGATCAAGGGCAAGGCGGGCCAGGGTCTGCGGGACCACCTGGAGTCCGTCCTGCTCAACCGCGAGCTCACCGAGCTGGTGCGCGACGTCGAGCTCGGCTGTGACCCGGCGGACCTGGTGCGCGAGCCGTACGACGGCCCGGCGCTGCTGGGCCTGCTCGACGCCCTGGAGTTCCGCAACCCGAACCTTCGCGAGCGGCTCTTCGCCGTCGACCCCGGCGCCGACCAGGAGCCGGAGCAGATCGGGGAGGCCGCGGTCGTCGCCGGCGAGGTGCTCGCGCCGGGCGCGCTGGCGCCCTGGCTGGCGGCACACGGCGGGCAGGCCCTCGGCCTGACGCTACTGGACGACTGGAAGCTCGGCGCGGGGAACGTGCTGGCCGTCGCCCTGGCCACCGCCGAAGGACCGGCCGCCTGGTTCGACCCGGTGCGGCTGGACGAGACCGACGAGCGGGCCTTCGCGGCCTGGGCGGCCGACGCCGACCGCCCCAAGGCGGTGCACGGCGCCAAGGCGGCGCGGCGCGCCTTCGCCGAGCACGGCTGGGACCTCGCCGGAGTCACGATGGACACGGCGCTGGCGGCGTACCTCGTGCAGCCCGGCCGCCGCTCGTTCGCGCTGGACGCGCTCAGCGTGGAGTTCCTCGGCCGCGAGCTGGAGCCGGCCCAGGCGCAGGACGGCCAGCTCGCCTTCGGAGCCGACGACGCCGCGCAGGCCGAGTCGCTGATGCGGCAGGCCCGTGCCGTGCTGGACCTGGGCGAGGTCGTCGGCGCCCGGCTGGCGGACGTGGGAGCCGGTCAGCTGCTGGTCGACCTCGAACTGCCGACCTCGGCGCTGCTGGCCCGGATGGAGCGGGCCGGCATCGCGGCGGACCGGGCGTGGCTGGAGCGGCTGGAGCAGCAGTTCGCCGCCGCCACGCAGGCGGCGGTCGCCGAGGCGCACCGCTCCGTGGGGCACGAGTTCAACCTCGGCTCGCCCAAGCAGCTCCAGGAGGTCTTCTTCAACGAGCTGAACCTCCCGAAGACGAAGCGCACCAAGACCGGCTACACCACCGACGCCGACGCCCTGACGTGGCTGGCGACCCAGACCGAGCACGAGCTGCCGCTGATCATGCTGCGCCACCGCGAGCAGGCCCGGCTGCGCAGCACCGTCGAGGGCCTGATCAAGACGATCGCCTCCGACGGCCGCATCCACACCACGTTCCAGCAGACGGTCGCCGCCACCGGCCGGCTGTCCTCCACGGACCCCAACCTGCAGAACATCCCGGTCCGCACCGACGAGGGCCGGGCGATCCGGCGCGGCTTCGTGGTGGGCGAGGGCTTCGAGTCGCTGATGACCGCGGACTACAGCCAGATCGAGCTGCGGGTGATGGCCCACCTGTCGGAGGACCGGGACCTGATCGAGGCCTTCACCACCGGGGAGGACCTGCACGACACGGTCGCCTCCCAGGTGTTCTCCGTGCCCAGGGACCGGGTGGACGCCGAGATGCGCCGGAAGACCAAGGCCATGAGCTACGGCCTGGCGTACGGTCTGTCGGCGTTCGGTCTCTCCCAGCAGCTGGGCATCAGCGCGGAGGAGGCCCGCGGCCTGATGGACACGTACTTCGAGCGCTTCGGCGGCGTGCGGGAGTACCTGCGCCGGGCCGTCGAGGAGGCCAGGGCCATCGGGTACACCGAGACCATGCTCGGCCGGCGCAGGTACCTGCCGGACCTGACCAGCTCCAACCGGCAGCGCCGGGAGATGGCCGAACGCATGGCGCTCAACGCCCCGATCCAGGGCACGGCCGCCGACATCGTCAAGATCGCGATGCTCCGCGTGGACGAGGCCTTGACCCGCGAGCGGCTGACCTCCCGCATCCTTCTCCAGGTCCACGACGAGATCGTCCTGGAGATCGCCCCCGGAGAACGGGAGGCCGTCGCCGAGCTGGTCCGCCACGAGATGTCCACGGCGGTCTCGCTGCGCGCCCCCCTGGACGTCTCCGTCGGCGTCGGCGACACCTGGGAGTCCGCCGCCCACTAGCGGTGCTGCCACGCCCGCGGCGCGTCGCGCGCCCGGGCACGGCCCGCACCCCCGGGCGGGCCACGGACGCTCTCGTGTCGGGCCGCGGCCGCCGTAGGCGCGGCGGCGTGACGGCCGGCGTCCGAGAACCCTCGGGGCAGCGCGGTGGCCGGCACGCCGCATCGCCTCCCACTGGTCCGGCGGCTCGCCGCGCGGGGCAGCGGCCCGGTCTGGGAGCGAACCCGGCCGAGCCGGCGGACCTCCACGGCGCCCCACGGGCTTCACCCCCGGAGGGGCGGCCTGCCGCCTCCGAGGCGAGGACACGGCGGAGGGGCGGCGAGGGGAGCGGCGGCGTTCACCTGCCGCGGTCGGGAGGAGCGGTCGGGGATCTCGTCGGCGGGTGCCACCGACCCGCTCGGCGGCGCGACACAGGGCCTTTCGGGCGACTGGCCGACGTGTGGACCCGCGTCTTCCCCGCATGCGGCGCAGCCCGTAGAATCTGCCAATCTCTCGCGGATTCCCGTGCCGCTCCCGTCACACGACCCCCCTCCGGGTCCCCCCGAACGCCGGCTGTCGCCCGACAGCACCCCGGCACGGGGCGAACCACGCATTGACCCTGATCGGAAGCGCCCGTATGCTATAAGACGCGCTGCGGGCCTGCGCGCCTCAGACGGAGCAGGTCGCGCTCGCATCTGTTGTATGTCCCCTCGGTTGTCGAGGCGCTTCCGGTTCGATCTTCGGAGAGCGCTTCTCAGGCTGTCCGGCTTCGGCAGTGCGATACGGGCCTTCGGCGTAGCAGTGCCGACGACACCATGTCCGTACCGGAGCCCTTTACCACATGACGAGCAGCACCGAGCCCACCGTGACCAGCCCCCAGGTCGCGGTCAACGACATCGGTTCCGAGGAAGCCTTCCTCGCCGCGATCGACGAGACGATCAAGTACTTCAACGACGGCGACATCGTCGACGGCGTCATCGTGAAGGTCGACCGGGACGAGGTCCTGCTCGACATCGGTTACAAGACCGAGGGTGTCATCCCCTCGCGTGAGCTGTCGATCAAGCACGATGTCGACCCCAACGAGGTCGTCGCCGTCGGCGACGAGATCGAGGCCCTTGTCCTGCAGAAGGAGGACAAGGAGGGTCGCCTCATCCTCTCCAAGAAGCGCGCCCAGTACGAGCGCGCCTGGGGCACGATCGAGAAGATCAAGGACGAGGACGGCATCGTCACCGGCACCGTGATCGAGGTCGTCAAGGGCGGCCTCATCCTCGACATCGGACTCCGTGGCTTCCTGCCCGCGTCCCTCGTCGAGATGCGCCGGGTCCGTGATCTCCAGCCGTACGTCGGCAAGGAACTCGAAGCCAAGATCATCGAGCTGGACAAGAACCGGAACAACGTCGTCCTCTCCCGCCGTGCCTGGCTGGAGCAGACGCAGAGCGAGGTCCGCCAGACCTTCCTCACCACCCTCCAGAAGGGTCAGGTCCGTTCCGGCGTCGTCTCCTCGATCGTCAACTTCGGCGCCTTCGTCGACCTGGGCGGCGTCGACGGCCTGGTGCACGTCTCCGAGCTGTCCTGGAAGCACATCGACCACCCCTCCGAGGTCGTCGAGGTCGGCCAGGAGGTCACCGTCGAGGTCCTGGACGTGGACATGGACCGCGAGCGGGTCTCCCTGTCGCTGAAGGCGACGCAGGAGGACCCGTGGCAGCAGTTCGCGAGGACCCACCAGATCGGCCAGGTCGTGCCTGGCAAGGTCACCAAGCTGGTGCCGTTCGGCGCGTTCGTCCGGGTGGACGAGGGCATCGAGGGTCTGGTGCACATCTCGGAGCTGGCCGAGCGCCACGTCGAGATCCCCGAGCAGGTCGTCCAGGTCAACGACGAGATCTTCGTGAAGGTCATCGACATCGACCTGGAGCGTCGTCGGATCAGCCTCTCCCTCAAGCAGGCGAACGAGAACTTCGGCCCCGACCCGATGGCGGTCGAGTTCGACCCGACGCTCTACGGCATGGCCGCCTCCTACGACGACCAGGGCAACTACATCTACCCCGAGGGCTTCGACCCCGAGGCCAACGACTGGCTGCCCGGGTACGAGAAGCAGCGCGAGGAGTGGGAGCGGCAGTACGCCGAGGCCCAGTCCCGCTTCGAGCAGCACCAGGCGCAGGTCATCAAGTCCCGTGAGGCGGACGCCGAGGCTGAGGCCGAGTCCGGTGGCGGTTCGCAGCAGGCGGGCGGCGGCAGCGGCGGCTCGTACTCCTCCAGCCCCTCGGAGGACTCCGGTGCCCTGGCTTCCGACGAGGCGCTGGCGGCGCTCCGCGAGAAGCTGGCCGGCGGGCAGAGCTAGCGGTCGGCGGTCGGCGCGAGGCGGGACCTCCCGCCGAGCGCCCGCCCATCACCGTGACGGGCGGGGCCACTCCCTGACGGGGGAGTGGCCCCGCTCCGTCGTAGCAACACTCTGGGAATGCCCCTGCGGTACGGTGCGTTGTGCCTGATGCACGGGAAACGGCAGAAGGAGTGGCGGTGACGGTGCGCGATCCGCGGGAGTTGTACGCGTGGGACCCCCACGGTCTCGAGCAGGCTGACCAGGCCATGGGCGGGAGCGACAGCACGGGCCCCGTGCTGCTCTACCACTTCGAGGGCTTCATCGACGCCGGCGAGACCGGTGACCAGCTCATAGAGGAACTGCTCGACCAGGGCCCCCACGTCACGGTGGCCCGCTTCGACCACGACCGACTGATCGACTACCGGGCGCGTCGCCCCGTCATGACCTTCCGCCGTGACCGATGGACGGCGTACGAGACGCCGACGCTGGAGGTCCGGCTGCTGCGGGACGCCACCCGCCAGCCGTACCTGGTGCTCGCCGGCCCCGAGCCCGACGTGGAGTGGGAGAGCTTCTCCCAGGCGGTGCGGCAGATCGTCGAGCGCCTGCGGGTCCGGCTCTCGGTGAACTTCCACGGCGTCCCGATGGGCGTGCCGCACACCCGCCCCGTCGGCCTGACACCGCACGGGAACCGCGCGGACCTGGTCCCCGGCCACCGGAACATGTTCGAGGAGGCGCAGGTGCCTGGCAGCGCCGCCGCCCTGGTGGAGCTGCGGCTCACCGAGGCCGGGCACGACGTGCTGGGCGTCGCGGCGCACGTGCCGCACTACATCGCCCGCTCCCGCTACCCCGACGCCGCTCTGGTGGTGTTGGAGGCGATCACAGCGGCCACGGGGCTGGTGCTCCCCGAGGCGGCCCACCTGCTGCGCAGCCGAGCGGTCAAGACCCAGGACGAGATCGAGCGGGAGCTCGCCGAGGGAGACGCGGACCTCGTGGCCGTGGTGCGCGGCCTGGAGCAGCAGTACGACGCGCTCGCCGGGGTCGCCACCCGCGGCAGCCTGGTGGCCGAGCCCGTCGAGCTGCCCTCGGCCGACGAACTCGGCGAGGTCTTCGAACGCTTCCTCGCCGAACGCGAGGACACCGACGACCAGGGATGACACGGTAGCCTGCACGACATGCTCACGGTGGGACTGACTGGCGGCATCGGCGCCGGCAAGAGTGAGGCCCTGCGGCTTCTGGCCGAGCACGGCGCGGTGGTGATCGACGCGGACCGCATCGCACGGGAGGTGGTCGAGCCCGGGACACCGGGCCTGGCGGCCGTCGTGACCGAGTTCGGCGAGGAGGTCCTCACCTCGTCCGGCGCGCTCGACCGGCCACGGCTGGGGCGCATCGTGTTCGCCGCGCCGGAGCGCCGCCGCGCGTTGAACGCCATCGTTCATCCGCTGGTCCGGGCGCGTGCCGCCCAGCTGCGCGCCGCGGCGGCGGCCCCCGGGGCGATCGTGGTCGAAGACGTGCCGCTGCTCGCCGAGAACCAGCTTCAGGGGCGGTACGACGCCATCGTCGTGGTGGATGCCTCCGAGGCCACCCGGCTGGACCGGCTCGTGCGGCTGCGCGGCATGACCGAGGAGGACGCCCGCGCGCGAATGGCGGCCCAGGCCACCCGCGAGGAGCGGCTGATGATCGCGGACTTCGTGCTCGACAACGACGGGCCGCGCGAGGATCTGGCCCGTCAGGTCACCGCCCTGTGGGGGCGCTTGCGTGATCTCGCGGGGCGCGGGGCGCGCGGCTAGCGCCGCACGTCGCACCAACACGCGCTGTCGCGGTGGGCTTCCTCTCCGTCGCGCCCTAGAGTGTGGGCCTCCCGGTCCGCGTCGCCGCGTCGTCGCCGTCCGTGCGGGAGTCCGACTGGCGGCGGGGTGCCAGGCGAGCCGAACAGGAGGGCATGCCCGTGGTCGAAGCCGTCTGGAACGTGAGCTACGCGAGTCTGCCGCCCCGGGCCGCGCGGCTCCTTCGCTACCTGGCCGACCACCCCACCGCGCACTTCCCGGCCGGGGCCGCCGTCGCCGCCCTGGGCGAGGGCCAGGACGCGGCCGACGACGCGGTGGACGCGCTGGAGACGGCACATCTGCTGGAGGTGCGGCTCGACGGGCACCTTCACCTCCCGAGCCCGGTGCGCGCGCACGCGCGGGAGTGCGCCCGTCGCGACGGCGACCCCGAGGAGGTGAGGGCGGCCACGCTCCGCGTGCTCCGCTGGTACCGACGGCAGGCGGAGCGGGCGGACCGGTTGGCGGCCGGGCCGCGCATGCGGCTCGCGGAGCCGCTGTCGGCCGTGCCGCACGCTCCTGACGTGCCGTTGGCCGACGAGACGGAGGCGCTGCGGTGGCTGGAGAGGGAGCGGTCGGCGCTCTACGGCAGTGTCCGGCTGGCCCACGCGCTCGGCGGCGGCAGCGACGGTGACCGAGCTGACGACGAGGCGTGGTCCCTGTGTGAGCCCTTGTGGACCCACTTCCTCAGCCACCGGCACCGTGACGCCGCCGTCGCCGCCTTCACGGCGGGCGTTCGCGCCGCCGGCAGGGCGGGCCGGCCCGCGGCACGGGTCAGGATGCGCTGCCAGCTCGCCCGGCCGCTGTGGGAGCAGGGCCGCCTCGCCGAGGCGCGTCACCAGGTGGACCGGGCGGTGAAGGCCGCCGAACGGCTCGGCGCCGAGGCCGGCGACGCCAGGCTGCTGCCCTCGACGTACGGCTTCCGCGGATCCCTGCTGGCGGCGGGTGGCGACTGGGACGGCGCCGCCGCCGCGTACGCGCACGCCCGTCGGCTGTACCGGGAGGTCGGCGACGACCACGGCGTGCTGCTCCTGACCCACCTGCTGGGCCGGGCGGCGGTGCGGCGCGGCGACGCGGCGGGGGCCGTCGCGCTGCTGCGCGAGGCGCTCGCGTCGGCGCGTGCCCAGCGGCGGGGGCGGCTCGCGGCCCGCGCCGCGTACGAGCTGGGCGTGGCCTACCGGGAGCTGGGGGAGGCGGCGCTCGCGGCCGAACAGTTCACCCGCGCGATGGCCGGCGCGGGAAGGCACGACGCGGGCCGGAGCGCTACGCGGGCGGCGCGCCGGCTCGCGGCGGGCCCTGCCGAGGGACGCGGTGAGGAAGCGGCGGTTCCGGTCGTGACGGGATGACGCGCGGCGTGGCGGCGGACACGGCGCCCGCACTACGGTGTGTCCATGGACGTTGACACCGCCATTGCCCTGGCCACCGCGGCGGCCGGCGGCGCCGCGAACGGGGCCGGTGGCACCGCGTGGGAGTCGTTGGTCTCCCTCTTCCGCCGCGCCACGGGCCGTTCGGCGCCCGACGCCGACACGGACACCGGGGATGACACCGCCGACACCGCCGACGGCGTCGCGGACGACACGGCGACCGCGCCCACACCCGAGGCCGCGTCCGAGGACCCGCGGGTGCTGGTCGCCCGGATCGAGGACCGCGCCCGCGCCGACGAGGACTTCGCGGCGGCGCTCCGCCAGTGGGCGCAGGAGCACCAGGGCGCTCTCCAGACGACCACCAACCGGGACACGGTGCACAACACCGTCGCCCACGGCGCCCAGATCTCCGGCACGGTGATCCAGGCCAGGGACATCCAGGGCAACATCACCCTCTGACGCGCGGTCAGCGCGGCACGGTCGGTGCGGCCCGGTCAGTGCGGCCCGGTCAGTGTGCCGGGGCGAAGAGGCGTCGCAGTCCCTTCCACCGCCGGGGCCGGTCGCTGCGCTCCCGCGAGTAGCGGTCGAGCTCGTTGGCGAGGTGGAGCGAGCGGTTCTCCACGTCGAGTTCGTCGAGCAGCCGGTCGATCGCCACCAGCAGGGCGCCGTGGAGCTGCCACTGCCGCGGATGGGCCTGGACCCGCTCCAACAGCATCCGCGCGACCCGCTCCCTGCTGGCACGGCTCTCCTCCAGTTCGGTGGCGAGCCGCGCCTCGGCGTCCTCGGCGTTGGCGGTGACCTGGCTCGTGATCAGGGAGGCGAAGCTGGCGATGGCGTTGCCCAGCAGGGTGAAGAGACCGCGCAGCTCGTGGGCCACCTCCGGCGGGAAGAGCGGCTCGTCGGTGCCCGAGCGGTGCGAGGCGAGGTCGGCCAGGGTGCGCGAGACCGTGCGCAGCAGCACCGAACATACCTCCAGGGTGTCCAGGCCGGTGCGCATGACGATGCGGGTGAGGACGCCCTCCTTCACGCGCGGGTTGAGCCGCAGGCTCTCCTCGGCCTGCGAGAGGGAGGCGTCGACCTGCGCGACGTCCTGGTCCAGCCGGCGCGCCTGGCGCAGCTTGGCCGTGGCGCGCGCCACGGGGGTGTGCCGCTCGTCGGCCTGTTCGCCGAGCTGGAGCATCAGCTCCCGCATCCGTCTGGCCTGGTCCTCGATGTCCTGCCCGGCCGGGCGGACCCACACCGGCGGCACGAAGACCACGTTGAAGACCAGCCCCACCACCGCGCCGATGAGCGTCTCCAGCACCCGGTCCAGAGCCGTGTCCGTCACCTGGGTGACACCGAGCACCAGCATGGCGCTGATCGCCACCTCGGGCACGAACTCGCCCACCCGCACGAGGTGTCCCAGACCCAGCGAGAAGAGGATCAGCAGGCCGAGGCTCCACCAGCTCAGGCCCACGAGTGTGCTGAACGCGGAGGCCAACACCACTCCGGCCACCACGGAGTTCACCCGCCGGACGCCGCTGGTGAGCGTGGCGAAGAGGGTGACCTGTACGACGAGGAGCGCGGTGAGCGGGGCGAGGAGGGGGGCCGGGACGTCGGTCAGCCACAGCGCGACGATGTACGCGAGGGTCGCGGCGGTCGTCGAGCGGAGCACCTGGGCCACGACGGGCTCGGCGCTGCGCTTGGCAAGGTCGATTACCTGTTCTGGTACGTCCGGCACACTCCGATGGTATCGGCCGAATTGCTCATTTTTGTGAATCTCTGCGATGGGTGCCGGGGGTGGCCGCGGGCGGTGCCGGTGGGGGCGGGCGGGGCACGCGGAATGATGGGAGCATGCGGCTCACGGCGATCACCTGGGACCGACTGGCCGACGCGCTCGCCGAGCGCGTCACCCGAGCCGGTGCCGGTGCTGGCGCCGGCTCGGGTTCTGGCTCTGCGGACGGGTGGCGACGCGTACTCGTCGACGGCGCCCCCGCCGCACGGCCGGGGCACCTCGCCGCCGCGCTCACCGACGCGCTCCGGCTCCGGGGCCGCGCCGCCGTCACCGTCGCCGCCGAGGGCTTCTGGCGCGCGGCCTCGCTGCGTTACGAGTACGGCAGGAACGACCCCGACGCGTACTACGACCACTGGCTCGACACCGGCGCCCTGTGGCGGGAGGTCGTCGGCCCCCTGGAGCCCGGCGGCACCGGCCGCGTGCTGCCGGACCTGTGGGACCCCGACCGGGACCGCGCCACCCGCAGCGCACCCGTGCTCCTGCCCCCCGGCGGGGTGCTCGTGCTCCACGGCGCCCTGCTGCTCGGCCACGGCTTCCCGGCCGACCTCGCCGTCCACGTGAGCCTCGGCTCCTCCGCCCTCGCCCGTCGCACCGACCCCGACGAGCGGTGGACGCTGCCCGCCTTCGCCCGCTACGAGGACGAGGTGCGGCCCGCCGAGCACGCCGACGTCGTGGTGCGGGCCGACGACCCCCGGCGGCCGGCCTGGAACGGCGAGGGCTGAGAGCGGCCGTCTCGTCGCGGTTCGAGCGGACCGGTGGGGGACAGTGGCCGCTCGGGGGGAGACGGCCAGCCGCCAGCGGTGTTCACGGGAGGGTCGCGAGCACCGTGTTGAGGACGGTGGAGACCAGAGGCGCGATGCCGCCCAGGCTCGCCAGACCCGTCAGCGGGTTGGGAAACAGTTCGCCGAGGACGCGTCGCATCCTGGGGCGGATGATCAGACTGCGCCGGCGTCACCACGTGCGGTGCTCGATCCGACAGTCTCGGAGCACGCCGCGAGCGTTGTTGCGGCACGGGCTCCCCCCGTCAGCCCCTCGGCGGGCCGGCTCCCCGTTCGCGCCTGCCAACTCCCGATGTCACGGACGGAGTTCGGAGGTGGCTAGGCTGACCCGTCGTACGTGACACGCAGGAGGGGGACCGACGGCAGTGAAGCCCTTGCAGGACCAGGATCCTGATCGGATCGCCGACTACCGACTCATCGGCAGGCTCGCGCAGGGGGGCATGGGTGTGGTGTACCTGGCCCGGTCGCCGCGTGGCCGCATGGTGGCGGTGAAGACGATCCGGGCCGAGTTGGTCACCGCCCCCGGCTTCCGCCACCGCTTCGCCCAGGAGTCCGCGGCGGCCCGACGCGTCGGCGGGACGTGGACGGCCGCGGTGCTGGACGCCGACCCCGACGCGGAGCTGCCCTGGGTGGCCACGGCGTACATCGCCGGCCCGACCCTGCACCGGGTGGTGGCCGAGCAGCACGGCCCGCTGCCCGAGTACTCCCTGCGCGGCCTGGCCTCCGGCCTGTGCCAGGCGCTCGGCGCCATCCACGGCGCCGGGCTCATCCACCGCGACCTGAAGCCGTCGAACGTGATGGTGACCGTCGACGGGCCCAAGGTGATCGATTTCGGCATCGTGCGCGCCCTCGACGCCTCGACCGCCAGCGGGCTCACGACGACCGGGTCGGTGATCGGCTCGCCCGGGTTCATGTCACCGGAGCAGATACGCGGCGAACGGCTCACCGAGGCCAGCGACATCTTCTCGCTGGGCGCGGTGCTGGCGTTCGCCGCCGCCGGGCGGCTGCCGTTCGACACGCCCGAGGGCCAGATCCACGCCGTGATGTACCGCGTGGTCAACGAGCCGCCCGACCTCACCGGCGTGCCGGAGCCCCTGCTGGGGCTGGTCAGGGACTGCCTGGCCAAGGATCCGGCCGACCGTCCGACCCTCGCCGAGCTGCGGGACCGGGAGGAGACGCAGTACCGCTCGCTGAGGTCGTGGCTGCCGCAGGAGGCGTTGGCCCGACTGGCGGAGGACGCGGTACGGCTCCTGGACCAGGAGGACCCGCGGACCCGGGTGGCCGCGCCGGTGAACGGGGAGGGCGGGGAGGACAGGGAAGACGCGGAGGCCGGGCGGGTCGCGGAGACCGCGGAGACCGGGCGCGTCGCGGAGACCGCGGAGACCGCGGAGACCCCGGAGACCGCGGAGGCGGCACAGCTCGCGCAGGCGCCCACCGCCCCGGCCCACCCGGCGACGGCCCGGCTGACGGTGTCGTCCGCCACCACCGGATCCGACGGTGCCGACGCGTCCGGCTGTTCCGGGGCGGGCGCGTCCGGTGGGTCCGGGGAGCACACGACGTCGCCGTCGGCCGGGAGCGGGCCGCCCGAGCGGTCGGGGCCCCGGCTGGTGGACGAACGCCGCCGCGCACAGGGCCGGCCGCCGGGCGACGGCCGTCGCGACGCGGTCTACTGGGCCCTCGCCCTCTTCGGCCTGGTCGCCGTCCTGACCGTCGTCCACCAGTTCGTCGCCGTCAGCGGCATGGGCGACTACGCCGACGATCCCGACGACCTGACGATGCAGCGGGAGAGCGTTCCCGCGTACGTCCTGATGGGCGTTCAGTGCGCCTCGGCCGTCGGCCTGGTGGTGTGCTGGCTCGTGTGGTTCGCCCGCGTCCGCGCCGTCGCGGAGGAGTTCTCGCCGGGCAGGCTCAGGTACGCGCCGCGCATGGCGGTGCTCGGGTGGTTCGTCCCCGTGGGGAATCTCTTCCTCCCCAAGCAGATCGCCAACGACGTCTGGCACGCCTCCAGCCCGCCGGGAAGGGCCGGGGGGATGGCTCCCGCGGGCGCGCTCCACGCCTGGTGGTACGCCTGGCTGGTCACGTTCGTGACCTGGCCGCTCTTCTGGTTCCCCTGGGTGGAGACGCTCGACTTCCAGGACGACTCCGCCTGCCTGGACTGGGACGATCTGAACGAGTGGTGTGAGGACTACGAGTACGACTACTGGTACGAGTTCGGGCCGCTGACCTGGATCAACCTCGTCCTGCAGCTGCTGGTCGTGCCGTCGGTCGTCCTCGCCGGCCGGTACGTTCGCCGGCTCAGCGCTCTCCAGAACGAGCGCCGCGCCGTCTGACGGCCGGGGAGGGGGCGGTGCGGCGGCCCGCGTGTTCGCCTCACGCCCCGCGCGGCCCGAGCCCCGCGCGGTCCGCACTCGGAAGAGGCGTTGTTCCTGTTCGAGACGCGCGCGGCCTCGGCGACTTCCAGCTGCCCGGTGACACCGCGCACAGCAGTGGCGCCAGCTGCTCGTCGTCGCGGCCCTCCGCCAGGGCGTGGGGGTACGCGGCGCGCGCCGGCTGCTCGTCCTCGGCCGCGCACGGCACGGACCGGGCGGCGGGCGGCGGGCGGCGCCAGCCGTCCGGGTGAGGCCACGACCCGCGCTGGCGCCGTTTCGTCGACCACCGTGCCTCCCCCGCGGGGCAACGTACTAGCGTGTGGGCGCATGACCACACAGGACCTGGGCGGGCCCGACACCACAGCCGACAGCGAGATACCCGGGCGCCGGGGGCCGAGCGCCACGGTCGAGGTATTCCCCCGGGAGGTCGGGCGGGTCCGCACCGAGTACGCGCCCGAGCCGGACGGCGATCCCGACCCGGGGGAGATCGTGTGGACGTGGGTGCCGTACGAGGAGAACGACGGGCGTGGCAAGGACCGGCCGGTGCTGGTGGTCGCCCGAGAGGAGGCGCGCGACACCCTGCTGGCCGTGCAGCTCTCCAGCAGGGTCCGTGACCACGACGACGAGTGGCTGCCGCTGGGCTCGGGCCCGTGGGACCGGTCGGGCCGAGACTCCTGGGTTCACCTGGAGAGGGTGCTGCGAGTGCATCCGGCGGGGATGCGGCGCGAGGCGTGCGCGCTCGACAGGGCGCGGTTCAACCGGGTGGTGCACACCCTTCAGCGCCGTCACGGCTGGCGCTGAGAGCAGACCGGAGCGGTGAGCAGACCGGACCACCACGGGCCGGCGTCCGGGTCCGGGTCCGGGTCCCGCACGGTGGTGGCCGCCCGCGGCACCCGGCCCGCGGGCGCCCAGCCCCGCCGACCCGGGGTCGCGGCGGGGAACGACGAGAGACGAGGAGGCGTGCGGTGGCGGACGGACACGAGACGCGAGCGGAGAGCCTGGCGGCGATGCCGCTGGACTGGCGGCGGGCACTGGCCATCGTGGCGCACCCGGACGACCTGGAGTACGGGGCGGCAGCGGCGATCGCCGAGTGGACCGACGCCGGCCGTGAGGTGGCCTACCTGCTGGTCACGCGGGGTGAGGCGGGCATCGACGGGATGCCGCCCGAGGAGGCGGCAGGGGTCCGTGAGGCCGAGCAGCGCGCCAGCGCGGCGGTCGTGGGGGTGGACGCGGTGGAGTTCCTCGACCACCGGGACGGTGTGATCGAGGAGGGCGTCGCGCTGCGCCGCGACCTGACCAGGGCCATCCGGCGTCACCAGCCCGAGCTGCTGGTCACCATCAACCACCGCGACACCTGGGGTGGCCGGATGTGGAACACCCCGGACCACCGGGCGGTCGGGCGCGCGGTGATCGACGCCGCCGGTGACGCGGGCAACCGGTGGATCTTCCCCGAGCAGCTGATGGAGGGGAGCGCGGACGGCGGCCTGCGGCCCTGGGACGGGGTGCGGTGGGTGGCGGTGGCGGCCTCGCCGGAGTCGACCCACGCGCAGGCGGTCAGCGAGAGCTCCCAGGAGCGGGCCGTGCGCTCGCTGGCCGAGCACCGTGCCTACATCGCCGCGCTCAGTGACGCGGAGCCCGTCGCCTACGCCCAGGAACTGCTCGGTCAGCTCGCAGGGCACGCGGCCGACCGTTTCGAGGGCCGGCCCTGCGTGCCCTTCGAACTCTTTCCTCGCTGAACCCCTGGCCGAGCCCCGTCCCGTCCCGCCCCGCCCCGCGCTGCCCGGCCCCTGCCCCCACCGGGCTGCCCGGGGCGTTCCCGGGCATTCCTCCGGCCGCTCCCCGGGACACTTCCTCAAGCCACTTGTCCGGGTGTTCGTCCGCGGTGTCGTTCCGGGTTTCTCCGACGGGCTCCGCACGCTCTCTGGATGTTTTGTGGCGGTTTATCGTGAGGCCTGTCACGCCCACACGGCGGCCTACGAGGCGGCGTAGGAGAGAAGCGGGACCTAAGGTCGGGACTTTCGGTCCGTAGCGCCGGGAAAAACGTCGGAACTCGGGGACGGTCTTCCTCCTCTCCGGCGAAACGGCAGGCCAGACGAGGTGGGAAGCGGGTTAACGGGCTCTGGTCGGGAGCTTCGGCCTGGCGAGGCGTGTGTCGCGAGGGCTGACAAGGGACCTTTTTCCCTCTTTCTGGCTACGAGATGGCTTAGTAATGGGCTGTCTTGATGTCCCCGAATGGGTCGGTTACCAAGGAGGAGCAATTCCCCCGAAAAGGTGAGGTAGCCCCCCACATGTCGAAGACCACCACGAACCGCGCCCGTACCGTTCTCCGCTCCCGGCTGCGTACCCGCGCCGCCGCCGTGACGGTCGGGGTCTGCGCGTCCGCGGTCCTGGCGACCAGCGGTGTGGCCACGGCCGCCGCCTCCAGCGCCGTCGACGCCGGGACCACCGACCTGTTCGCCTCGCGCACCGCCGCCGTGCTCGCCGACTCCACCCAGAGCCAGGCCGACACGCAGCTCGCCGCGGTCGACGCCGCCAAGGCCGAGAAGCAGGAGGCCAAGGCGAAGGCCGAGGAGGCCAAGGAGGCCGAGCAGGCCAAGGCCAGGTCCTGGGTGGCTCCCATCTCCTCGGGCGACTACGTGCTCTCCGCGACCTACGGCAACAGCGGCGACCGCTGGACCTCCAGCCACAGCGGCCAGGACTTCGCCGTCCCCAGCGGCACCGACGTCCGGGCCGTGCACGGCGGCACCGTCGTGAAGGCCGGCTCCTGGGGAGCCGGTGACGGCTCCGCCTACGGCAACGCCGTGGTCATCAAGCACGAGGACGGCGTGTACTCCCAGTACGCCCACCTGTCCAGCGTCGGCGTGAGCGTCGGCGAGAAGGTCGCCACCGGTGAGAAGGTCGCCCTCTCGGGTAACACCGGCAACAGCACCGGCCCGCACCTGCACTTCGAGATCCGGACCACGCCGGACTACGGCAGCGCGGTGGACCCGGTGGCGTTCCTCAGCGGCAAGAACGTCTCGCTCTGACGCAACCGGCCGGGAGGACCCGCCCGCCAGGGCCCGGAGCGGCCCTGGCGGCGTCCCCGCCGTCCCCGCCGCCCCCGTCGTGCCCCACACCGCCCCGCGTCGGCCCCGCGCCGGCGCGGGGCGGTGTTCGTTCGTCCCGAGCTCCGAGCTCCGAGCTCCGAGCCCCGAGCCCCGAGCCCCGAGCCCCGAGCTCCGGACTCCGGCTTCCGGGTCACGAGCCCTGAGCTCAGGGCCGGGCGCGGCCGGCGGTCGGGGGGTCAGGCGGCGTGCGCCGTGGCTCCGGCACCGCCGCCCCGGGCGGCCGAGAGCTGCCGGTGACACTCCGGCTCCAGCTGTGGGTAGGCGGCGGCGATGGCGGAGAGCATGCGATCCGTGAGCAGTCGTTCGCCCTCCTCCCGGCTCTCGCCACGCGGCAGCGCCTCCAACAGCACGCGGTGACCGAGCAGGGTGTCCCGCAGGTACACCACCTGCCAGCGGACGAGCTCCCCGGGGAAGGCCGACTCCACCGTGACCGGCCGCGGCCGGTGCCCCCAGGACAACGCGGCGCGTTCGGCGTCCCGGACGTTGCGGTGCTCCACCGCCCGGCGGGCGAGCTCCGCCGGGCGCAGCCGCGGCAGCTCCAGCGCCACGGTCCTGATGGCCTCCAGCGCCTGCTCCCGACGTCTGGCAGTGGAGTCCCGCAGCGCCTCGGCCCGGCGCCGCCGTACGTCGCGAGCGGCCACGAAGTCCGCTCGCCGCTCGACCTCCCGCACCCGGGAGGACAGGTAGAGCTCGACGGGGGCCGTGCGGTCCGGCGCGCCGAGGAAGGCGCGCACCAGGAACGGCGTCCAGCCGCGCGCCCGCAGGGTGTCGAGTGAGAGATAGGTGATCGCTGTCCGGTCCTGGTGCCGCTGTTGGGGGATCGGCATCATCGCCCTCCGGGCGTGGCAGTGCGGGCGTGGGAGGCGCAGGGGGAAGGGGCGGGAGAACGAGGGGGTGGGGGAGGAAACGCGTCGCATGGCTGATGCCCGGCCGAGCCGTCGGTCATACGTTTTCGGCCGCCGGAACGGCCAGAAGTCGCCAGGCACGCGGTATGGCGATCCTCGTGCGACCAGTCGTGCGACAGGGCCCCCGTGCGACAGACCACCCGCGCCAGACGCGCCCGGGCGCCCGGCCGGCGACACACGCCACCCCCGCCCCCGTCACGCACGTCAGAAGAGCGGCTCGGGCAGCACGCCCTCCAGCGCGAGCAGCGCCCGCTTCGTCGGCAGCCCACCGCCGAAACCACCTATCTCGCCACCGGCCGCGACCACCCGGTGGCAGGGCACGACGACCGGCAGCGGGTTGGCTCCCATCGCCGCGCCGACCGCCCGTGCCGCGTCCGGCTCGCCGACCCGCTCGGCCAGCTCCCCGTACCCCACCACGGAGCCGAAGGGCACCGAGGCGGCCAGCTCGCGCAGCGCCCGCTCGGTGAAGCCGGTCACCAACGACCAGTCCAGCGCGGTGGTGAACGCGCGCAGCTCCTCCCTGAAGTACGCGTCCACCTCCATGGCCGCACCCGCCAGCACCGCCTCGGCGTCCGCGGGGCGACCGGGCGGCAACGCGGCGTCCAGCCGCGCGACCGCCCGGCGCGCCGTTCGCTCGTCGGCGTGGAAGACGACGCTGACCAGCCCCCGCCCGGTGGCGGCCAGCAGCAGCGGTCCGATCGGGGTGTCCCGCACCGTCCAGGCGTGGGTGGTGCCGTGCATGAGACGCATGAGGTGAGACTACGGCCGGTCACTGACAGCCGGCCGACGTCCTCCGGGCCGCACGGCGTCGGTCGTCGGTCGCTCGCGGATCAGCCGTCGACCGGTCGCGGATCGGCCGTCTGCCAGCCCTCGGTCCGGGGTCGGTCAGCCGCCGACGGCCTCGCGCACCACGTCGGGAAAGTTGGTGATGATGCCGTCCACGCCGTAACCCGCCACCTCGACCGCCGTCTCGGCGTCGTTGACCGTCCAGGTGCTCACCTCCATCGGCTCACCGTGCGGACCGGTCAGCGCCTGTACGCGGCGAACGTAGTCGGCCGTGAGGTCGCCGTGGGTGGGGTTCACCTGGTCGGTGAACGACGCGTAGGCGGCCAGTTCCGACTCCGCCGGCGTCCCCAGGAAGCCCGTCTTCACCGCCGGCGCCAGCTCGTGCACGGTGCGGACCGAGTCCGCGCTGAAGCTCTGGACGACCAGCCGCTCGCCCGGCGTCTCCTCGTCGAGCCACCCCTCGGCGGCCAGCTCGGCCAGCACCTCCGCCTCGATCCCCGGATACAGCTGCGGCTGCTTGAGCTCCAGCAGCAGCCGCTGGCCGTTCTCCGCCAGCTCGGCGAGGAAGTCACCGAGCGTGGGCACCGGCTCGCCCGCGAACTCCTCGCCGAACCAGCTGCCCGCCTCCAGGCCCTCGATCTCCTCGGCCGTGAAGTCGGACACGTTCCACGGCGCGCGGTCGGGGAAGACCTCCTCGACGTTCGTCGTGCGCGCCAGCGTCGTGTCGTGCATCAGCACCAGCGCCCCGTCGGCGGTGCGCTGGACGTCGGTCTCGACCCACGCGGTGTCGAGGCGGGCGGCGGCCTCGGCCGCGGCCAGCGTGTTCTCCGGCGCGTAGCCGGAGGCGCCCCGATGGGCGATGATCACCGGCGCGTCGACGGCGGCCGGCGGTGTCGCCCCCGGTGCCGCCAGCGCGGTCCGGGCGGCGACGGGGCTGAGGAGGACGGTGGCGGTGAGGCCGGCGACGGTCACGGTCCTGGCGAGGTGGATCGGCATGGGGGGACTCCTCGTCTCTCGCGGTGCGGAAGCGGGACACCGCGAGCCTCCCCAGACGAGGGAACGGACAGACACTCGTTCGACAGGTCCGGACTGCGAGGGGGTGAACACCGCGTGCCCGGCCGCTCCCCGACCCTCTCGCCCCCTGACTGCCGTCCCCGGGCCGCCCTCAGGCGCTGCTGGTCGCGCTGTCAGTGGCAGGTCGTACCGTGGGGACCATGCGGCCCGTTTCAGAGATCGAACGCACGGTGGCGCCCTTCGAGGTCGTCAGCGAGTACCAGCCCAGCGGTGACCAGCCCACGGCCATCGCCGAGCTGGAGCAGCGCATCACCGGGGGAGAGAAGGACGTCGTCCTGCTCGGCGCGACCGGCACCGGCAAGTCGGCCACCACGGCCTGGATGATCGAGCGTCTCCAGCGCCCCACCCTGGTCATCGCGCCGAACAAGACCCTCGCCGCCCAGCTGGCGAACGAGTTCCGCGAGCTGCTCCCGCACAACGCCGTCGAGTACTTCGTCTCGTACTACGACTACTACCAGCCGGAGGCGTACGTCCCCCAGACGGACACCTACATCGAGAAGGACTCCTCGATCAACGAGGAGGTCGAGCGGCTGCGCCACAGCGCGACGAACTCCCTGCTCACGCGGCGGGACGTGGTGGTCGTCGCCTCCGTCTCCTGCATCTACGGCCTGGGCACCCCCCAGGAGTACGTCGACCGCATGGTGCCGCTGCGGGTCGGGCAGGAGATCGACCGTGACGCCCTGCTGCGTCGATTCGTCGACATCCAGTACACGCGCAACGACGTGGCGTTCACCCGCGGCACCTTCCGGGTGCGCGGGGACACCATCGAGATCTTCCCGGTCTACGAGGAGCTGGCCGTCCGCATCGAGATGTTCGGTGACGAGATCGAGGCGCTCTCCACGCTCCACCCCCTCACCGGCGAGGTCATCACCACCGACGACCACCTCTACGTCTTCCCCGCCTCTCACTACGTGGCCGGCCCCGAGCGCATGGAGCGGGCGATCGCCGGCATCGAGGCGGAGCTCGCAGGGCGGCTCGGTGAGCTGGAGCGGCAGGGGAGCCTGCTGGAGGCGCAGCGCCTGCGCATGCGTACCACGTACGACATCGAGATGATGCGCCAGATCGGCACCTGCTCCGGCATCGAGAACTACTCCCTCCACATCGACGGCCGCGAGACCGGCTCCCCGCCGCACACCCTCCTGGACTACTTCCCGGACGACTTCCTGCTGGTCATCGACGAGTCGCACAACACCGTCCCCCAGATCGGCGCGATGTACGAGGGCGACGCCTCCCGCAAGCGCACCCTGGTGGACCACGGCTTCCGGCTCCCCTCCGCCCTGGACAACCGTCCGCTGAAGTGGGAGGAGTTCCTGGAGCGGATCGGCCAGACCGTCTACCTGTCGGCCACCCCCGGCTCCTACGAGCTCTCCCGGGGCGACGGCGTGGTGGAGCAGATCATCCGGCCCACGGGGCTGGTCGACCCGGAGGTCGTCGTCAAGCCCACCGAGGGCCAGATCGACGACCTCGTGCACGAGATCCGCGAGCGGGTCGAGCGGGACGAGCGGGTCCTGGTCACCACCCTCACCAAGAAGATGGCCGAGGACCTCACGGACTACTTCCTGGAGCTCGGCATCCGCGTCCGGTATCTCCACAGCGACGTGGACACCCTCCGCCGCGTGGAGCTGCTGCGGGAGCTGCGCAGCGGCGAGTTCGACGTGCTGGTCGGGATCAACCTGCTGCGGGAGGGGCTGGACCTGCCGGAGGTGTCGCTGGTCGCGATCCTCGACGCCGACAAGGAGGGGTTCCTCAGGTCCGGCACCGCGCTGATCCAGACGATCGGCCGTGCCGCGCGGAACGTCTCCGGGCAGGTCCACATGTACGCCGACCGCGTCACCCCGGCCATGGCGAAGGCCATCGAGGAGACCAACCGCCGGCGCGCCAAGCAGGTGGCGTACAACGAGGCCCACGGCATCGACCCGCAGCCCCTGCGCAAGCGGATCAACGACATCGTGGCGAGCATCGCCCGCGAGGACGTCGACACCCAGCAGCTGCTGGAGACCGGATACCGCCAGCGGGACGAGGCGGCCAAGCGGAGGACGCCCGTGCCCAGCGGCGCCGGCGGCGTGGACCGGGCCGCCGGGGCGGCGGGGAAGGCCACGGGGGCGGCGCGCGGGGAGCGGAAGGAGCCCACCGACCGGCCCGTCGCCGAGCTCGCCGAGACGATCGAGGAGCTCACCGGGCGGATGCGGGCCGCCGCGGCGGAGCTCCAGTTCGAGGTGGCCGCGCGCCTGCGCGACCAGGTGTCGGACCTGAAGAAGGAGCTGCGGCAGCTGCGGGAGATCGGGCTGAGCTGAGGGGACCGGGCCCCGGGTGCCCCACGGAGGCGTTAAGGACGCGACAACGCCCGCTTGACACGCCGCGGTAGTGAGCAGGGGGCCTGGGAGGGGCACCCGACACCGACGTCAGCTGGAGGAGCCGCGCGATGAGCGTCACCCTGTCCACGGGAGGGGCGATCAGCCTGGAGAAGCCGGGCGGAGGCGCCCCCGCCGCCGTGCGGGTGAGCCTCGGCTGGCGGGTGGCGCGGCCCTCCCGGGGCTTCTTCCGCTCCGCTCCCGGGGCCGACGAGGTCGACCTCGACGCCTCGGCCGTCCTGTTCGCGGGCCGGGAGGCCACCGACGTCGTCTACGTCAGCAAGCTGAGCAGCGACGACGGCTCCGTCGTCCACTCCGGGGACGACTTCGCGGACGGCCGGGGCAGGGAGAACGGCGAGTCGATCGTCGTGAGCCTCTCGGAGGTGCCGTCGCGGATCGACCAGATCGTCTTCACGGTGAACTCCTTCACCGGTCAGACCTTCGCCCAGGTCGAGAGTGCCTTCTGCCGGGTCGTCGACGAGCGCACCGGCCGGGAGCTGGCCCGGTTCACCCTGGCCGGCGGCAGCCCGGACACGGCGCGGATCATGGCGAAGATGAGCCGCGAGGGCTCCGGCTGGCGGATGACGGCCATCGGGGTCCCCGCCAGCGGCGAGACCTTCAAGGAGCTGCTGCCCGCGATCATCACCCACCTCTGAGCACCCGGTCCGCGCACGGCCCCGCCGGTGCCGCGCGGCCGGCCGTCGCCGGGTCCGGCGCGCCGGTCCGCCCGCTGCCGCGCCTGCCCCCGCGCGGGGTCCTCAGCCGCGGCCGACGGTCACCGTCGTGTGCCGTTCCACCCCGCTGACCTCCACCGTCAACGTGACCCGGCCCTCGCGCAGCCCGGTCAGCGTGCCCGTCGCCGGGTCGAACGCGGCGACGTGCCGCCGGCCGGCGTCCTCGGCGGACCCGACGAACAGCCCTCGCGAGCCGCCCCAGTCCGCGCTCACCGGGAACGTCACCGGCACCTCGCGTGCCCCGGCCGAGCCCCGCTGGAGCAGCGTCGCCCCGGCCGTCGCCGACTCGCCCACCCCCAGCGCGCCCGGTGCGGCGAGCGTCAGCTCGTCCACGTGCGGCCGGGTCTGCACCGACAGCCAGTCGGGCAGCACCCGGTGCGGGGCCCGCCGCGCCGCCTCCTGCTCGGCGCGCGAGACCTCGTCGACGCCGATCAGGGACCAGCCGCTGAAGCCACCCTCCTCCGGCGCGGCCGACGGAGCCTTGCCCGCGTTCCCGTTGACGAGGTACGGCACGCCCGCCAGGTGGTAGGCGTCGAAGACCCCCACGTGGGCGCCGACGAACGCCGCGCCCTTCCCCGTCTCGCGGCGGAAGTCGGCCAGCCAGTCCTCCAGCAGGTCCGCCTCCATGCGGTCGGTGAGCTGGCTCGCCGGCTGCGCGGTCGTGTCGCGCGGCGGCACGTGCGCCATCACCATCACCGAGCCCACCGACGGGTCCGAGGCCGCCGCGTCCAGCTGCGCCCGCAGCTCCAGCCACTGCGCGAAGCCGCCGCCACGGACCGTCAACGAGGAGGTGTCCAGCGTGACGAAACGGGTTCCCCGGTGGTCGAACGTCAGGCGGGCAGGACCGAACTCGGCCTCGAACCCGGCGATCGACCCGCCCATGACCTCGTGGTTGCCCGGCACGTAGGACCAGGGCACGGCGTCGCTGAGCTCCTCCTCGATCACCCGGCGGGCGAACGCCAGGTCCGCGGGCGTCCCCTCGTCCACCCAGTCGCCGTTGACCACCACGAAGTCGGGGTCGGCGGCCCGCACCTCCCGCAGCGTGCGCCGCGCGGCCCGCACGATCTCGCTGTCCGGCGCCCGCGCCACGAACTGCGCGTCCGAGACCACCGCGAACCGCCAGTCCCTGCCGGCGACGTCCGCCGCCGTGTCGATCAGCGGGTCGGCCACCACCGGCTCCGGCGGCAGCGTCACGTCCGGAGGGGTCAGGGCCGCCAGTTCGTCGATGACGACCTCTCCCACGTACTGGGTGTCCGGCCGGGTCTCCGCGAGGTAGAAGCGGTGGACGGTCACCGGATACGTCACCCCCTCCGGCACCCGGAAGGTGAGCTGCCGCCAGCCCTGCCAGGTGACGTGGTCGCCGCGCAGCACGTGGTCGGTGCCCCGGGCGTCGCGGAGGTGGAGCGAGGGCCAGGCGCCGTGCCCGTCGCCCGACAGCCACAGGGTGAGGCTCCGCGGCTGCCCGGCGACCGGGATGTCCGCGGGCGGGGTGGCGTACGCGGCGCGGGTGGCGTCGCTCAGGGTGAAGTCGTAGCGCAGCCGCAGCCCCGCGCCCTCCCGGCCCTCCGGCTCGGGCGCGAGCGAGCCCGCGGCACGGGCGTGGCTGAAGGTCCACGACGCGGCGTCGTCGAAGTCCGCGACGCGGTGCTCCTCCAGCCCGACGGTGAGGGCCAGCACGGTGGAGGCGTCGCCGACGCGGGCGGTCACCGTGCCCGAGGCGAAGGCGGCGTCCGAGGCGGCTCTCACGAGGAACCCGCCCGCCGACGCGTCCGGCGTGACGGTGAACAGGGCGGGGTCGTAGTCGAGCCGGACGTCCCCGGGCTCGATGGGCGCCGAGCCGCCCGCCGCGTCCTGGCCGAGGATGCCGAACCGCGCGGTGGCCGCCGGGTCGGCGAGCCCGACCCGGCGGGTGGTGGGCGTGATCCGCTCCAACGGGCCGAGGACGGTCAGCTCCAGCTCCCCGGCGGCGCCGCGCCGCGTGGCGGTGACCGTCGCCGTGCCGGGGCGGCGGGCGGTGAAGACGCCGAACGCGCCGTCCGCCGCCACGGTGCCGACGCGCGGGTCACGGGAACGCCACCGGGGCTGACCGCCGTGGGGGCCGGCCGGCCCGTAGCTCTCGTCGTGGCCGAACGCCGCCAGACGCCGGGTCAGACCGGGGAAGACCCGGTCGGGGTGGCCGCCGGGAACGGTGTCGAGGCTCGGCGCGACGACGGGGTCGGCGACCGTGGCGACGCGGTAGCCGGTCACCTCGCCGCTGCCCACGGGGGCGGTGACGGCCAGCCCGTTGGGCACCGCCCGCTCCTGCCCGTCCGAGGGGCGGCCGACCACCTCGGGACGCTCGGCGCCGGGCTCCCGCGCCAGCAGGGTCGTGGAGCCGCCGCCGTCGAGGTTCAGGGCGCTGTGCGCGCCGAGGGCAGCCATCATCACCCCCAGCTCGGTCAGGGTGGCGCCACCCGAGTGGGCCTGGCGGCCCTCCACGCTCAGCACGTACATCTCCTGGCCGTCCCGCGAGAAGCCGACCGCGGTGCGCGGGGCGGTCGCGTTGTTCGGCCGGCCCTCCCAGTCCTGCGGCTCGCCGTCCACCACCAGCAGGCCGCGCCCGCCGACGGCGGTGCGGGGCAGCGGGCCGCCGTCGCCGGCGCGGGGGGCGTACTCCAGGCCGACGGTGTCGCCCGCGGTCAGGGTCGCCAGTATCTCGGCGCCCTCGCCCCGGCCGAGCAGCACGACGGCGTCGTCCGGGATCGGGCCCTCGCCCGGTGCCTCCGACACGGCCGTGACCTCGTCGTTCTCGACCAGGACCTCCGTGGCCGCCTGGGCGCCCGCCACCGGTAGGGCCCGGTCGGCCTCGCCCCACTGCGCCGTGTAGACGCCGATGCCGTCGGCGGGCAGGCGGGCCGCGTTGTACCCGGCCAGCTCCGTGGTGCCGTCGGGCAGGCTCAGGGTTCCGTCGAAGTAGAGGTCGAGGATGCGGCCGGCGCTGTCGGGGCCGATGCCGACGGCCTCGGTGTACCCCTCCGAGGAGGAGTGGACGAGCTCGCCCTCCGCGAGCCCCGAGCCGAGTGGTGCCTGGCTGCCGTTGATGTCGAAGAAGTCGCCGTTGATCGCGGCGACCGTGGTGCGACCGGCACCCGGGTCGTGTCCGGCGACGAGCTCGCTGACGGGTGCCGACGCGGACACGGCCTCGGGGGAGAGGTAGTCGATCCGCAGCTCACTCGTCAGGTCCAGGCTCAGCGCGTGCGCGCTGAGCCACTTGTCGGACTCCAGCCGCTGAAAGCTCGTCAGCTCCGCTCCGGGGGCCAGGGGTAGCTCGGCGCGCGACAGCTCCAGGCCGTCGCCCGCGACGATGCCCGTGGCGTGGGCCGTGGGGGCCGCCGCGGGCGCCACCGCGGGGAGCGTGGCCGGGGCGGCGGCGACGGCGGGCGGGCCCGCGAGCGTCAGCGCCGCGAGGCCGGCCGCCACCACGAGGTGGCGCCGCCGCCCTCGACCCGGCCGGGGTGTACGACGTCGTCCCTGCCTACGTCCAGCCTCGTGTGCCACCGCGACTCCCCGGAAGGCCAAAACCAGTGCGCGTGCGACGCGCGTCCAGCGGTTCAGCGTTCCAAGGCGGAGCGGTCTACACCAGAGGGCGAGCGGGAACTTTCGGAAAACAACTCGCCTGGCGGGTGGGGG
>NZ_JBQQBZ010000030.1:0-90818 GCF_052245655.1 Streptomyces sp. 4N509B | reverse complement strand
AACCGCTGTTCCACCGCGGCCGACGGCTGGACCCCAGCCGCCTCGATCGGACCGCTCTTGGACATGTTCTCGCTGGTCACAGGTGCATCTTCCATGATCGGGATACACCGCTCGTTTTACAGTCCCGATGCCTGCCTCACATCCAGAGCGAGGTGACCTGCGGGAACACGGGCCTCGGTGAAACAGTGCCCGTTGACCGCTCCGGGCCCTGCCCTTTGGCGTGTTAGGCGGCTGGACCGTTCTCGTGCTCGATGGCATCGGCGAGTGTGACCGTGGCGACCTCGTCCCAGACGTACCGGTCTCGCCACCTCTGCTGCTGGTCGACAAGCGCCACGCTGGCCACGGTCATCGTGGCCCGGGGAGGTCGAAGCTTGACCAGCGCGCGGGCCAGGTCGTCTGCGTTCCACTCGGTTTGGCTGTAGGCGAGCGTGAGGTGAGGCCAGAACCGGTCGGGAGCCGGCGGCATGGCATCGCTGCCGACGACACTCTCGGTGGTCTCACGTAGTGCCCAGTACAGGCGGGACATGTCGTCTTCCGGGTAGACGGCCGCGACGACGCCGTTGTGCACGATCTGGGCGGGGCCGACCTCGACCTCGAACGGACCAACCGTCTGCAGGACCGGACGCGCCGCTGCTGCGACCTCGGCAGCCTGGGACGCCGACAGCGGCCCGATCGACTGGAGGGTCGCGTGGAGGCCCTCGATGGGAACCGGGGTGAGTTCGGGATGGCGGCTGAGGAGGTCGGCGTGGGCACGCGCGAAGTCACGAACGGCGGGTTGGTGGTCGAAGAGGACGTGCCAGTGGGCACGGTGCTCCTGCGTGGGCCAACGGTGTGCGTCCCAGAAGCTTTGCATCGGGGCCATCCTTACGTGAGAGAAGAAGGGGGGAGAGACGGTCGTTGTGGTGCTGGTCGGTCGTGGCGTTCCGTGGGTCAGGCACGTCCCGTCCTGGGAATCTTGGACGGTTCGATGTCACAGACCACCGGCAGATGATCGGAGGCTTCTTCCGCGGCTGGGCTCTTGTGCGTGAAGTAGCTGACGAGTGCCGGCTCCACCGGCCGTGTGGCGTAGATCAGATCGATCCGGCGCGGACCCCACGGGTCGGGATCACCGCGTCCGTCCTCCCAGTGCCCGACCGTCGGATGCCACGGCACTCTCAGATGCGCGGCTGCGTCCACCATGAATCCACGTCGCAGGAGCACCACACTCTGCCGCCGGTCGGCCAGCTGCTCCGTGCCGATGGTTCCCTCCAGCAGCTGGTACTCAAGGTCGTCGTGATCCTGGTCGCGGTAGGGCTCGGAGTCGTAGTACCGCTCGCCCCCCGGTCCGTCGATCGTCGCGGCCGACAGGGCGTTGAAGTCCCCGAGCGCCAAGCCCGGCTTGGCACCGCCGGTGGTGCGGAAGATGCTCTTGAGGCGGATGCCCTCCTGACGGCGCCAGTCACCGCGGAACGGGTCGCCGTGGTAGGAGGCGACGGTGATCGGCACGGCGGCCCCGATGTCGAACTGCAGGGTGGTCAACCCATGCCAGAAATCGGGGGCCCCGTACGGCCGGAACCCTCCTTCGACGGGCGCAACCGTGTCGGGATTCCACAGCAGCGCCGTGTACCAGCCGCGCTCGCGGTTGTTCGCCATCGCCGTAGGGCCCCGCGCGCCTCCGGGGCGTACGGTGGTCGCGCTCAGCCCAGTTTCGGCGGCGAGCCGCTGAACGACGGCGGACGCTTCCGCTGCCCACTCCGAGGAGGGTCGGGTTTCGTCGACGATGACCTCCTGGACAGCGAGGATGTCCGGGCAGATCTCCCGGATGGCTGTCACCCGCGCTTTCCACGACGCGGTGCCGATGGTGGCGCGCCCGAGTTTGTAGGCGTTGAGGTTGGCCAGACGTCTCGTTCTCACGAGTCTCTCCCGCTGATGCTGATGGGCTAGATTCCTGTTTCGAATGACTTGGTCGCTCGGTGGGGGTCTGTCGGCAGGATGCTGATGGCACCCGGAGCTGCCGCGTGGCTATCCGCGTCCTCGGCACACGGGATTCACTGCTGTTCACGATTTGTCGTGTGCCACAGTGGATCAATTGCGGACAGTCGCTCATGGGCCGTTGGGCTGAGCGTCCCGTTCCGGAACTTCTTGCGCTGCTGGTAGAGCCAGGATTTCAACGGGCCTGGGCCTGGGACGTTGAGATGTCCGTGGGCGGCGTGAAATGATTCCAGCTCAGTGAAGCGAGCTTCCCATCGTTCCTGAGCCGGATCCCAGGGAAATCCGATTCCGTCCAGCAGCGCCATCTGCTCTCGACTCAGAGTCCCTTCCTTTTTCCTGAAACGCTGGGTTTTTACCCACGAGGCGCCGCTCACTCCGGTGGTGGTGACAAAATCGTCAGGGAACGTCCACGTGTTGTGCTCGGCGTGAAATTGTTTGACAGCATCGAAGGTTTTGCGCCAGGCCACCTTACGGCGATCGGCAAAATCGATTCCGATCTCCTCCATGAGATTGATCTGCCACTCCGCGAGCCGACCGTTGCGGTAGGCGGCACGCTGGCCCTCCAGCCACACAGCCTCCGGAGACTTCTCGGGAAGGCGCAGCAGATTCTTGTGACGGTGGTAGATGCGCTCCAGTTCGCGGTAGCGGCGCATCCAGCGGTCCTGCGCAGCGTCCCAGGGGAATCCGATCTCATTCAGGCGCATGATGCGCTGCTCGGAGAGCTGGCCCTTGCGGCGTCGGGTTCGCTGGTTGGCGCACCAGTTGAGGACGACCACGTTCTGAGAGGTGAGGACGCTTTCGTCGAAAACGAAGTGGCCCTGTGCGGACGCGAGCCGCTTCACTTCCTGATAGGTGGCGATCCACGCGTCGTCTTTCGGGTCCCAGACGATGCCGATCTTCTCCAGCAGAGTCCGGCGTTCTTCACTCAGCACCCCGGAGTTGTAGGCGACACGCTGCTTGTTCCACCAGGAACCCAATCGCAGCCCGTCGGAGGTTACCCAGCCGTAGGGGATGTTGGCGTTGCCGTAGTTCTGGTAATATGCACTGGCGGCACCGTAATATTCGTCCCAGGAGTTAGTGGAGACGCGGACAGTCTGCACAGTGATGGCGTCGGCGAAGCCGGGTGGAACAGGAACGCCTGTGATTCTCAGCCAGTCCGGCAGTTCCAGCAGACGTCTATCGCCATCCACGTGGCTGACTCCGTTGGGATCCTGTTCCAGAACGTCCCGGCCTTTCCGCCGGGCCCCGAAGTCCTGACGCATCTCGGTAAGACGCTGACGGAGGCCGTCGTCGTGCGCGCATAGAGCCCGGACCACCTGCCACACGGGCGAGAAGCGGGAGGTGTTCAGAGCGTCCTCGGGGTCTTCTCCGGCCTTGAGCAGGACGGGCACGATGACGGACGCGGTCTTGGGGCCCGGCTGCCTTCCCCGCCGCAGCGCCCGCCCCACGGCCTGGATGCAATCGATGGCGGACCCCCGATTGTCGATGAACGCGATGGAGTCCACGGCCGGCACGTCGATGCCCTCACCGAGGACGCGCGCGTTGGTGATCACGACCAGGGAATCGTCCTCAGCACGGAGCCGGGCGAGGGTGCGCTGACGGTCGCCGAGGGACTGGTCGCCGTGCACGTGCCCGACCGAGAGGTCGACGGGCCGCTCCACGGGCGAGAGGTGCGCGACGGCGTGCGGCAGCGTCTTCGCGAACCATCTGGCGGCAAGAACACGGTTATGAAACGTGATCATCCTGCTCAGGCCGTATTCATGGGCAGCGCGCAGGATGGCTATCTGGGTGGCGAGCACCGCAGGGGACAGCGCCGATCCTCCGCTCTGGTAGAAGTCGCCTTCAGGGGAATCGGCGGCGACCCGGACCTGCTCGTCCGTCACGACGGGCACGACAATCCGGTAGTTGGCCAGCAGTCCCAGCTCGATAGCGCGCGAGAAGCCCAAGCGGTAGACGACCTCGCCGAAGATCTTCCGGTCATCCATGCTGACGGCGACATCTCCACCCCGAGAGATGATCCTGGGAGTAGCGGTCATGTACTGGCGGCGCGCAGCGGGAATGAACGCGTTGCTGTGGACCATGGCAGAGGTCTTGTCCGCCCGTCCGGCGCTGCGGTGAGCCTCGTCCGAGACGATCAGGTCCCACATCGCCAGACCGTGATCGTCGTGAGCCGCAGCGATGACGGGAAGGCTCGCGTAGGTGACGGCGACCGTGACCCGGCCACGCCCGGCGGCCAGCCGAGCGAGGCTCTCGGCGCTGGTCGTTACCGAAGCTCCCTGCTCACGCAGGAGCGCCTGCTCGCGCAGGACGTCCTTGTCCGAGCAGACGGCCACCACACGCCCGAGACCGCCCTCGCCAAGGACTCTCCGCCATTCCCTGAGCGTCTGCGTAACCAGCTCCAAGAACGGCACGACGACCAGGACTCTCGTGACGTTCGAACGATCCGCCAACATCTGGACGCAGGCAGCGGAGATACGAGTTTTCCCCGTTCCGCATGCCAGCACGCCAGAGGCGCGCTCGGCCCTTTGGAATGCCCCTACGAAGGCGTCGACAGCCTCTTTCTGGTGAGGCCACAGCGTGACCTCGGACTTCATTGACAATGCTGCCCTTGAAAGACATAGGACGAATGGTTGGGATGGTCTGATCAGCAGGAGGCTTCGTCTCACCGCCGGACCGGTGGAGGAACGGGCGCGCATCGCCCGGTCACGAGCTACTGCGCCACGACGGGAGCGATATCGGACCTGCTATCGGCGTGTCAGCCGGTCGCAACTCCAGTGACCAGCCGGCGCAACGGACTGTGGTGGCTGCCAGGAACGTGGCCTGTCACGATCCCCTGGTCGGCGTTCGGCATGCTCGTGGCCACAGGGCACGCCATCTCGCCGCGAGGACACGTCTCCCCCGGGTCCTTGCAACCGAGCGTCGCCTCCTGACCAACCAGGACGCCGCCCCATGACGCCCCGTGCGCCCAGCATTCCGCCCGTGCCACGCCGCCTGATTCATGACGCCATCCGCGAGCGAGGTCACAGCACGCCTCCGTGGGCGCGCACTTCGGTGACCGGCTGCAGTACGGGAGTTCGATGGCTCCGTCCGGTAACAGCGCGGTGGGACGGTAGTCGAGATCCTCGATGAGGACGCGGCCGTCCTGGGAGGTGAACAGGACGCAGGAAGCGGCCCACGTCCTGGCACGGGACGCCGCGTACGTGGCGGATCGCCCATTGTCACCGTAGGGTCGCCCGGCCGACGGGGGCCATGGGCACTGCTGGGACTCACGCAGCGCCTCCCGGTGGGAAGAGGGCGGCCAGAGCCTTGCCTGCGTGCCGTTGGCAGCGCGGCCACCGCCGTCCGTCGGGGTCGCCTGCCTCGGCGTCGTGCACCAGCTGGACCACCTGCTGGGCACCATCGGTGCGGCATAGCCTGGCCAGATGACTCCAGGTGGCGATCTTGTAGTCGGTCACCACCGCGCTGACTCCGCCGGTCATCACCAGCACCGCCTCCAGATCCCGTGTCGGCCACGAGGTGGTGACGGCGTGCTGGGCAGCCTCCTTCGTCGCCTCTGCCATCCAGTACCCGCGCCGTCCAGGCTGGTTGAGGTGCCGCAGCTGGTGATCCCGTAGCCGGCGCAGGAGGCCCTGGTGCTCGTCGTCGAATCCGCCTGTGCCCACCATCAACCGGGCCCGAAGGGTGGCGTGTTCCGGATAGGTAGCAATCAGGCGGGCCGGCCGATTATCCGCGATCGCCTCGACGCTGCCGTCGGCCATCACCGCTACTACCCGGCCACCTCCCAGAACCAGCGCATCCAGCCGATCGGCTCGCCAGCAGGCCATCGAGAGGGTCGCGGCGGGCGAAGCCTTCGGTGCCAGGTGGTGCTCGCACGCCACCGCGCTGATGGCGCTTTCCAGTGCCGTCGACAGCGTCAGGTCTGCGGAGACGGTCAGCGTCCTGGCCAACTCTTGGCCGAGAACGTGGGCGTACCAGTCGCCACGCGGCAGGTGGTTGCCGACGGGAGGGACGCCGTCCAGCACGATGACCGCGGACGGCGTGCGAGCGATCTGGGCCTCCGAGCCGTCGGGGTACGCGTCGCCGGGCAGGTCCCCGGTCGTCACCTGGGGCATCGTCGAGGTAACGGGCGTCGACGTGTCGGGGATGTTCATGACGCGGATGGTGATCCTTCTTCTCAGAACGTCTCTCGCATCGCTGCGAGAGACGTCGTACCGGGACTGGATGTGTGGGCGAGAGGAGGTGTCAACCGGTCAGCGCCATGGGCGGCAGCGGCTCGACCCTGCGGTGGAGCGCCTCGATCGCCTTGGCGCGTGAGAGGACGACTTCCAGGGCGTGGTGGTCGGACACGCCGGTGGTGTCGACGACGGTGACCTCCAGCACCGCCGTGATCAGCCAGGGGTCGAGGTAGAGGCGGTCGATGCGTCGGCCGCCGCCCTGCCCCTGCGCGGCGTGGCCGGCCGTGGCGTCCAGTGCTCGCGTCTGTCCGAGGGTGTGGTAGGCATAGCGGGCCGGGTCGTGTAGGCCACAGCCGTGCAGCGTCTCGTCCAGGGCGGTGCAGCTGACGCGTGAGCCGTCCGTGCCCTTTGTGGTGCGGTGAACGATATGGACGCGATCGGTGATTTCCGGACTCGTCCAGTCGATCGGCGGAACCGTCTCCCCGACCGGGACGGGGTATTCATTGCAGTCGCCGCCGCCGATGAAGTGTTTTCCCTGCTTCATCTTGTCCGCCAGAGCAGAAAGTTCCTCAGCCTCCCGCTCGCGCCCGTGCGGGGAGTTGAACGCCATGTGCCAAGACACCATGACGATGTCGCGGCCCGGGGCTCCCTCCAGCCATGCGGTGATGTTCGTCGGAGGGGTTCGCCACACTCGAAGATGCTGGTATTGCTGGACGGCCGTAAAGGCACTTGGCCGGATGAACAGTGCGGTGGGATTCCGGCCGGATCCGTTGGGGCTGAGCCAGCCCCGCATGCCTCCCAGCGCCTGTTCCGCCGCGTGCAACCTGCGGTTGCCGTTCTGGTCACTATAGGTGGCTTCCTGGCGGAAAATGGCGTCCGGCCGACGGGGAGCGAGTATCTCCTCGTGAGCCACACGCCACCGTTCGGGTACCCTTCCAGCGACGTCAGGACCACCGTCGACTTCCAGGTTAATCGTCATCAACCGAACGACCGGCTCGCCGTAACTCTTCACGACGACTCCTCTCTGAAGGGTAGATAACTGAAAAGGTGCCTGCGCGGGCAAAGCTTTTGCTGGTGCGAGCAGTAGGCTCGTTGCATGGCGAAATAGCCGGAGGGTTTTCCACTTTCTCCGTCGACTCTCCCACCTTCACAAAGGGCGTGTCGCCGGATTCATGGGTGGGTGGGAAGTTCTCCTTTCGGCTTCGGAGTCGGCGAGAGGTATTTCAGAGGTTCGCGCTGGGTGATGGTAGGGAGAGGCGCCAGCTGGGGCCGTCAGGTGCCCCGTACCAGGTCCGCTGGTCCCTTGGCGTTACGGTGATGCCGAAATCCTTCAGGTGTGCGGGGACGAGGCCGGCGACCTCGTCGACGACTGGCTGCAGGCGCCGGGGACCGACCTGCCACACCCGGCCGGTGGCCTCGATGAGGACCGCGGAGCCGTCCCGGGTGGAGATCCGCACCTGGGCGATCTCACCGTCGTCGTCACGGGTGACGTCGAGCGTGTGATCCGGCAGGGCAAGGGACAGCGGGACGGCGAGGTCATCCAGCAGCCGGCTGATGTCGAGGTCGGTGTTCTCCGGCGTGGCGTCCTGCAGGTCCACCTCGGGTGGAGGCAGCCCGGGAGCGGCAGGCGTGACCAGCGGGGGGACGTCGACGGGTTCGGGCAGGAACCGTCCTGTTGCCTGCTCGCCGCTCACGCGCAGCCGGGCGACGCCTCTCCCGAGCGGGGTGACGATCAGCCCGCCGTCCAGGGTCTGCGCGATCCAGGCGGGTGGCAACCAAGCCGTCCGACCGGTGGCCAGGACGCGGTGGAAGGGTGCGTCCGCCTCGGCCCCGAGGTGCCCGTCACCGGTGACGACGTGTGGGTGGTACCCGACTGCGGTGATCGCTCGCGATGCCTGCAGCGCGCGAGCGGGGTCGACCTCGACGGTGGTGACCCGGTCGCCGAGCCGGTGAGCGAGGAGCGCGGGAGCGTAGCCGGTGCCGGTTCCCACGTGCAGCACGTGGTTGCCCTCGTCGACATCGAGCGCGTGGAGCAGGACCAGCAGGAGCGAAGGGTGAGTCGCCAGCGGCACGGGGTGGCCCTGGTCGTCGAGGCGGGAGACGAGTTCCGCGTCGCTGTAGACGTACTCCAGCCACGTCCGGCTCATCGGCTCTGGAATGCGCCAGACGTGGTCGTAGACCGCGAACTCCTCCAGTAGGCGGTGGCGCGGCACCTGATGGAACGCGTGATGCCAGGGGTCTCCCGCGTTGGTGAGGCGGTCCGCTAGTTGGCGGCGCAGGGTGTCTGCCTGGGTCTGCGTGCTCACCATGTGCGTGCTCCGTTCGTCATTGCTCGGGTGGAGAGCTCGTAAGAGGCCCTGTTGGTTTGCTGGTTCGCCCCAACCAGGACCTGTTTCAGCGCGGAGCGGCTGAGGACTGATTCGGCAGCAGGTGGTCGGAGGCGCGCTTGGCCTGCGGCATCGCGATGGCCTCGTGCCGGATCAGGGCCCTGGCGAGTTCGTCGGAGCGGTGAGCGTGGTGGCGACGACTTCCACGGCGGTTCGCCAGATCGACGGGTCGCTGACCCAGCGGCTGCCGGCGTCCATCAGGGTGCGGATCCAGCGCAGCCCGGCTGGGTCGCTGGCGTCTGACTGGGGTGGTGGCCCGGCCACGGTTGCCCCGTGGGCGAGGTAGTGGACGATGTCCGGCCATGGCTCGTCGTCGCTGCCGGCGGGGAGGAGGACGTACCACTGGTCGTGGTCAGCCACGATGGGACCAATGCGGCTGACCAGGCCGAAGCGCGTCAGGAGGGCCAGGGCGTCTTCGCCGTGGTGCTGGGCCAGGCGGATGGCGTCGAAGTGTTCACCGGTGGGCAGGGTCGCGGTCTGTCCGGCGAGCCATTCGGGAGCGATGATCATGGGACCTCGAAGTCGTCGGCCGCTAGGCCGCCGACGGCTGGCGGGGCTGGAGATGGACGGGGAGGGTGGTGACGGAGTTGGAGATCAGGGAGGGGACGGGAGTCAGGTCGGTGGCGGGGACGGCCAGGGACAGGTCGGGGTAGCGGTCGAAGAGGGCGGGCAGGGCGAGCCGGGCCTCCAGCCGCGCGAGCGGAGCGCCGAGGCAGACGTGAGGGCCGCCGCCGAAGGCAAGGTGACGGCGCTGTTCACGGGTGATGTCGAAGACATGGGCGCTGGGCCCGTGGTGCTCCGGGTCGCGGCCGACGGCGCTGTAGGGGGCGAGGATCGCCTCTCCGGCGGGGATGGTGGTGCCGGCGATCTCCACGTCCTCCAGCGGGTAGCGGGCGAGGAAGTTTCCGATCGGCGCGTCCCAGCGCAGGGTCTCCTCCACCACGGCGGCCCACGTCTCGTCGCCGCCGGTGCGGGCGAGGGTGAGCTGGTCGGGATGGGTGAGCAGGGCGCGGACGGCGTTGACGATCAGGCTGAGGGTGGTCTCGTGCCCGGCAGAGATCATCAGCCACAGCGTGCCGGCCAGCTCCTCCTCGCTGAGCGCTTCGGGGTCGTTGGCGCGGGCAGCGATCAGCGCGCTGGTCAGGTCGCCGGCCGGGTAGCGGGTGCGGTGGGTGATGATGCCGGCGAGGACGTCGTAGATGTCGTGCTGGGTCTGGATCACCTCTTCCGGGGAGGTGGTGGTGCGGAAGATCGAGTCGACCAGCTGCCGCAGGCGAGGCCGGTCCGCCTCGGGTATGCCGAGCAGGTCGCAGATGACCCGCATGGGTAGCGGGTAAGCGAAGTGAGCCCGCAGGTCAACAGCCCCGCCGGTGTCGGCGTGGGAGGGCAGCGCATCCAGCAGCTCGCGGGTGAGAGCGGTGATCCGGGGGGCCAGGGCCTGGACGCGCTTGGGGGTGAGGGTCTGGGTGACCAGCCGGCGCAGCCTGTGGTGCTCGGCGCCGTCGGCGGTGACCATGTTCGTCACGCGCACCATGCCGGTCAGCGGCCACCCTTCGGGGATGTCGCCGCGCATCAACGCCTGCCAGTGGTGCCAGTCCTTGCTGACGCGGGGGTCGGTGACCAGTTCGGCGAGGAGGTCGTGGCGGGTGATGCTCCAGGCGGGCACGCCGCCGGGCAACAGCACGCGCACAACCGGGCCAAGGGCACGCAGCCGGGCGGCTTCGCCATGGTGGTCGGCCGCGGCCGGATCCAGGGCGATGGCGTCGGGCGGCGGTGAGGGCTGGGGCATGACGCGGGGTCCCTTTCAGCGGATCAGTTCGGCGGCGCGGGGAACGTCACGGGCAGGGATGTCGGGCAGCGGGTCCACGGCGAGGGGCGAGAGGCGAGCTGGTCCGGGTCGGCGTCCAGACGGATGCCGGGCAGCCGTTCCAGCACGGTCTGCACGGCGGTGTGGGCGATCGTCCGCGCGGGGTTGCGGGCGGGACAGGCGTGCGGGCCGGCGCTGAAGGCCAGATGGGCGCGGTTGCCGCGCTCGGCGTGCGGATCGCCGGTGTGGATGGCCGGGTCGTCGTTGGCGGCGGCCAGGCCGAGGATGAGGACATCGCCGCGGCGGATGGCATGCCCGCCCAGTTCGGTGTCGGCCAGGGCGTAGCGAGCGGGCATGTGGGTCATCGGCGGGTCGGACCACAGCGCCTCATCCAGCGCGTCCGTGATCCCAAGCCGCCCTCCCTGCAGCCGGCTGGCGAACCGCGGATCGGTGAGCATCTTCTCGATCGTCTTGGCGATCCAGATGGTGGTGGTCTCCTGGGCGGCGGAGATCATCACCACCATGCTCTGCAGCACCTCGTCCTTCGTCGCCAGGTTCTTGTGGTGCAGGAAGTAGGTGGTCAGGTCATCAGCCGGCCGTGCGGCGCGTTCGTCGCGGATGTCGGCCAGGATCTCCTCGAACTGCCGGTTCCCGGCCTGCGAGTCGTCCGCGCTGCCGAACAGCGCCGCCAGTGCGGCCAGCAGTTCGTGTCCCTCAGCGCCGTGCAGGCCGAACAGGTCAGCCAGCGCCAGCAGGGGGATCGCCTGCGCGTACTCGGCTATCAGGTCCGCGCTGCCCCGAGGGGCGAAGGAGGCGATCAGGTCAACGCAGATGCCTTCGACCGCGCGTCGCATCCGCCGCAGATCGATCCATCGCACGCCGTCATCCAGCGGCTGGCGGAGCCGGCGGTGCTCAACCCCGTCCGCGCCGATCACGTTCGGCCGCCAGAACATCATCGGCCCCAGCGGCGAGTCCGGGGGCACCACACCGCTTTGGACGTCGCCCCAGTTGCGGGCGTCCCGGCTGAACAGGTACTCCGTGCGGGCCAGCGTCAGCAGCTCGCGGTAACCCATCACCAGCCACGCGGCGACCCCCGGTTCGAGTTCGACCCGCGCCACCGGCCCCCACTCCATCCGGAGCCGGCGGTAGACGTCCTGCGGATGCCGGCTGGCGGTGATCTCCGCCAGCGACACCAGGCCAGCGGTGGTGCCCGGGTCACGTACCGGGGGGTGCGCCGGTACGTGACCCGGGGGCGTGTGGGCCGGGCAGCCCGGCGGCAGCTCGGTGGACGAAGCAGACGGGGAGGCGTTGGAGGTCATCGCGATGCGGCTCCATGAACGGAGAAGGCGTGGGACACCAGGGCGATCAGGGCGTCGAGGCAGGAGTCCGGGTCGAGGGCGTTGCACTGCACCACCGGGGTGTCCCAGGTCAGATCCAGCGCCTCGCGCAGCTGAGGGGCGGTGTACCGGGTCGAGTCGGGGAAGTTGTTCACCGCCACCGCGAAGGGCAACGCGTCGCCGCGAAGTTCCAGCTGATCCAGAACGTCGAAGCTGCCCTCGATGCGACGGGTGTCGATCACCACAAGCACCCCGATGGCACCACGGGCCAGGCCCTCCCACATCGACCAGAACCGTCGCTGCCCCGGCGCCCCGAACAAATAGAGCACCAGCTGGTCATTGAGGGTGCGCCGGCCGAAGTCCATCGCCACCGTGGTATGGGTCTTCCCCGGCAGCCGGCTCAGGTCATCCACGCCGACACTGGCCTGGGTCATCAACGCCTCACTCTTCAGCGGAGCGATCTCCGTCACGCCGCCGATCAGCGTGGTCTTGCCGACCCCGAAGCCTCCAGTGACCAGGATCTTCGCCGCCCGCTCGACGGTGCCGGGTAGATAGCGCTCACCCGCACTGGAGCCTGCGAAGGCCATCAAGCACCTCCTTCAACAACTCGACATCGGGGCCCTCAGCCCTGGGGGCGCGCCACGACAGGTGACCGGAATCAATCAGGTCGCAGGCGACGACCCGCACGATGTTGACCGGGAGTTCCAGATGCGCTGCGGCCTCTACGAGTGACAGCTGCCGCTCACACATCCGCAGCAGATCCCGCTGCTCGGCCGAGGCCGTCACCGGCAGCGGCCGGGCCGGAGAAGCAGCAGTCAGCAGCGTCTCCAGGGCCAGACTGCGCCGGGCCACCGCCCGCCCACCGGTGATCACGTACGGGCGCAGCGGCTGATCGCGGTATCCATCCCCGGCGGCGTTCATGGCCTGTCCGGGTCCTGGCGGGCCGGTGTCGTCAACGTCCGCTCGCCCAGCCGCTGCACCACGGCCTGCATCTGCGTGGCGATCATGCCCGGCTCGATGGTCGGGTCGGCCAGCACCGCCAGGTGACTTCCCTTGGCGGCCGTGCGGACGAACAGCATCACGCCATCGAGCTCGAACACCAGCTGCCGTGTCTGTCCCGGCGGTGTGCCGAACTCGCCGGCCATGCTCAGGCCCAGCGACTGCAACCCGCTGCAGGTGGCGGCCAGCCGTTCGGCCGCCTCCCGTTCCAGCATGGCCGACTGGGCCGTGACCAGCCCGTCGCTGGAGAGCACGATCACGTGCCGTACGCCCTTGAGCCCATCCAGATCCGCGACCACCCAGTCCATGTCCATGCGCTGCGTCATGATTCACTCCGCTTCCTGATCGTCATCCACGGCGTCCGCCGGCTGCGTCTGAGGGCTTCCGGAACCGGAGAGGTAGGCGTTCATCCAGGCGCCCGCTTCCTGTGGCGTCGGCTCGGCCTGCCGGACCGCAGGCTGACTCCCATCGGTCCGGGTTGAGGTGGGGAACGTGTCGCGGCGAGAGCGCCGGCGCGGTAATCCTGTTGCCGTCACCGCGCCGGCCGGGGTGCCATCCACCGCCTCCGCCGGCCGCTCCGGCGCCCGGTGGGCGGAGGGGGGCAACGGCCTGGGCGGTACGGTCACGACCTGCTCACCCGGAACCCGCACCACGGCCCTGATCCCGCCATACGGCGACTCCCCCAGCTCCACACGGAACCCGTGGCGGCGCGCGTACTCCCCCACCACCGCCAGCCCCAGCTGCGGCACCTCCGACAGCGTGGCGAGATCCACGACCTGTCGCCCCGAAGCCCGCGCGCGGGCTTCCTCCAGCGCGGCCTCCTCCATCCCCGCCCCGCTGTCATCGATCTCCACGACCACACCGCGCTGCACCAGCCGCACCGACGCGACCACCTCGAAACGCGGGGGAGAACACGCCACGGCGTTCGCCAGCAGCTCGGCCAGCAGATGGATCAGCGGTTCGACCAGCAACGCGGAGACACCCACCTCCGCGTTGCCGGTCACCTGCACCCGCTGGTATCCCTCGATCCGGCCTGCTCCGGACCTGACCGCTTCGACCACCGGCAGCGGCTCCTGCCAGCGCTGCCCCGGCCACGCCCCGCACACGATCCGCAGGCTCTGAGCCAACCGCGCTTGCACCGTCGCCGCGTGATCAATATGCAGCGACGCCTGAGCGACCCCTTCCGCGTTCGCCGGGTCCTCCAGCAACGGCGCGACCGTCTCCTGGATGCGATGCGCCGCCGCCTGCACCCGCTCACCGACCGCCACCGTCACCCGCCGCAGCGATTCCTCGCGTTCACCGACCGCCTCAGCCACGATCCCCGGGATCTTCTCCAGCCAGCCCGCCGCCGTCTCACCCAGGACCACAGCCTGCTGCTGAGGCGGTATCGCACGGCCGGCCACCGCGGCAGGAACCCGCTCCTCGACCAGGAGACGCAGCTCGGCCTGCAACGCCGCACTCGCGTCATCCCGCTGCCGAGACCACTCCACATCCCTGCGCCGTAGCTGATCCAGCTCCTCCTCCTTGGCCCGGAGCGCCTTCTCCGCCTGCTCCAGAGCCCGCTTCTGCTGCCGAGCCGAACGCACGCACCACCACGCGACAACCGCGGCACAGGCCAGCACCCCGATAAGGAGTAGCGACGTCATCGAATCCTCACAGTCAGCATCAACGGAAGAACCAGACAGACAGGGGAGAAAAGGGCCGCTGGGCACTCCCGAGCCGTTCCCAACGGGGGGAAGGAACGGAGCAGGGCTCTTCCCGCGCCCAGCGGCCGGTCATCAGGGGCGACACACAGGCAACCGATCACGGCTTGTAACCGACCCCCGCCCACAGACTCACCTCGGCATCACCGACCTCCGACGTCGTGAGCCTGGCCATTCCGCGCTGGTCCACATCATCGGGACGCCAGCGGTGAGCCACGACGAGGCCGGGATCAGCCAACGTCAGGTCGCTGTCAGTGAAGAAGTTCGCGACCTCGGCACACGAACGGACCTGAGCGGGCGTGCCGCTCGACCGGTAGACCTGGACGATCCGATCCCAAGTCTCCGGATCGAAGTCCCCGGTGCAATGGGTCAACGCAAGCACCGAGCCGGACGGCAGGGCACGCACCAGCCGGCGGACGATGCCACGGGCATCGAACTCGTCCGGCACGAAATGCAGCACTGCGTTCAGGCTGAGGACGACCGGCCGGCTCAGATCGAGGGTCTCGCCCAGTTCCGCGGCGCCAAGGATCGTCTCCGGCTCGGTGAGATCCGCCGAGAGGTAGGCCGTCGCCCCCTCCGGCGAACTCGTCAGCAGTGCCTGTGCGTGGGCCAACACGATCGGGTCGTTGTCCACGTACACCACCCGAGCGTCCGGCTGGACGCCCTGAGCGATCTCGTGCAGGTTGGGCTGGGTGGGGATGCCAGTACCGATGTCGAGCCACTGCCCGTAACCCAGTTCGGCCAGCATCCGAGTCGAGCGGCGCATGAACGCTCGGTTCACCCGCGCGCAGGTACGGATGCTGGGAAACGCCTCGATGACCTGCTCAGCAGCGACACGGTCAGCCTCGTAGTTGTCCTTACCGCCTAGGTAGAAGTCGTAAATGCGAGCCGAGTGCGGCTTGATCGTGTCCACCCACCCCGGACCGCTAGGGCCCTGGGCAGGCCCGGATGGTGCTGCGGGCGGGGGGACCATCACAACCTCCTGCTCGTCCTCCGGTGTACTGCTGGGCACGGTTGCCGCTTCCACTCGCTCGGAGCACCTCCCCAAGACCAGTGGCTCGCCGTGCGGTGATCGTCTGGCTCGCCGTGCGGTGATCGTCACGCCAGCCACGACGTCCTGGTCCATGGAGGGCTCCCCCGCAGTGGATCGCCCGCCCACGGCACGCCGACGAGAGATCGCGAGGCTGCCCTGAACGACCGGTCACGCACGGTGCGCGCGCTGATGCCCAGTCAATCGCTGAACCCGCGGTGTGCGTCTACTCGTTGCTCAACTTGGACTGCGGTAGTCCAAAATGGACTACCGCAGTCCGTCAATGGGAGTACCGTCGTCCGCATGACCCCCGTGGGCATCACACTCAGGACAGAACGGGTCAAGGCTGGGCTGACGCAGGCGGCACTCGGCGCTGAGTGCGGCCTCAGCCAGAAACAGATTTCGCGATTCGAGCGTGGCCAGAGGTTTCCTGGATCACGCGAACTTCGACTGCTAGCCCGAGCGTTGAACATCGACCCTGTCGTGCTCGCTACGGGCGGGGTCACGCGAGACGCTGGCCCCCACGCAGTCGGTGAGGAGGACGATGTGCGTAGGCGTGCACTCCTAGCAGCTGGATTCGGCATAGGCAGCGCGGCGGCCCTCCCGGCCACCCCTGTAACGCCAGCATCATCCGCATGGGACAACGCCCTCTACACCTATGGTGGATCAGCTCCCCGCCTGTCGATCACAGAGTTGAGCACCGGGTTGGATAGCGTGGCGCGACATCTCGCGGCGGCCGAGTATCAGGAAGCGGAAGAGGCGCTCCCGTCACTGATCGTAGCGGCCAAGGTCACGGCAGCCCGCAATGGCAGGCGTGGTGCGGAACTCCTCACCCGTGCCTGGGCGCTCGCCTCGGCTGTGAAGGCAAAGGAGCGGCACCCCGATGCATGGCCGACGAGCAGCTGGGCGGTAGACGCCGCCCGGCGAGCCCAGCACCCGCTCGCCCTTGCGATGGCAGCCCGCTCCCAGTACATCTGCTTGCGCCAGCACGGACAGCACCGCCAGGCGACCATGGTCGCCACGACCGTGGTCGCTGAGCTGGAGGACGAGGCGACGGCCCGCCCTGTTCTCGGGCACCTGCTCCTCGAAAGCGCCTACGGCGCAGCGCAGGCGGGGCGGTCGACGGATGCGGTGCGGTTGTGGGAACACGCCCAGAGCCTGGCCAAACGAGGGCCTGCCACGGCGACGTGGCCGGACTACCCCGGGCCGCTGACTCGGGCCCAAGTGGAGAGGTACGGCCTATGCATTCACCACATACTCGGCGACACCCGGCGCGCCTTCCGTCACATGAAAGCTCTCAGCGCGTCAGCCATGCAGGTCCCGCACACCGCAGCCCGCATCCGACACGACTCTGCCAAGCTCCTCCGAGACTGCGGTGACGTTGATGGAGCCTTCAGGCTCCTTCAGGACCTCGCCGAGCACACACCGCAGGACGCCCGACGCCCGTCGGTGCGCAGCATGGTCTCGGGACTACTTCACACCTCTCCAGCCCTCCCAGGACTCCGTCCCTTCGCCGTGAGCATCGGAGCCGTGTGAACCCCCTGGTACATGGGTGACCGGGACGCACGCGAGGACTTGCGGCTCGGTGCCTCCCATGAGCAGTCTCGTGCTACGACGGTCAGTCTCGGTCGTCACCGTCAAGGACGTACCAGTCGTCGGCCTCCAAGGCGTCCGGCAGCGGAGCGTACGGTTCGACAAGCCCGTGCTCGCCCTTGTGGGGTCGGTAAAAGAGATACTCCGCCGAGTGCTCGACGGAGTTGCCATCCGGCAGGGTCGTCGTGCGCGGAGGAACCCGGTAGATGTACTTCCCCGGCTCAATCCAGCTACGCCGCGCGATTCGTGCGCCATCCTTTACCGCCCGCAGAGCATCTGAGAAGTCCATACCGATCACAGTAAACTGCCACTGTGGATCCACAACAGCACGAGGTATGAAGGCGCCCCCGTCGGGGCGACTGGCTGCGCTCCCTCGCGACTGGCTTGAAATACCACAGTTACGGGATCGGGTGGGGTGATCAGCGCCAATGCTTGATGCAGAGCAAAGTCGAGCTCTGGCTTCAGCGTGGTGCACGTTCGAGCAGCGACGTGATGAGGATCTGGCGTCCGTCGAGGAAGCGGTTGCCCACACCGTGGTGCGTAGTCACGGCTTCGGCGGCTCTCGTCCAATGGCCGCTGCGTGCCAGGCTCTGGCGCCGTCGATGAGAAGACTCAACCGCAGCTCCTGGCAGGTCTGCGCGGCGAAGTTGAGAACGCTGCTGGCCGGCCAGCTCGGTGAGGTGGGTGATGCGTTCGTCCAGAGTAGTGCGGGCGCCTTGGGGCGGCGGACCAGCGAGGTACGGGGCGCATCGGGTTCAGCTCTTTCGTGGCCAGTCGACGATGAGGCGGCTGAAGGTCTTGTCGATGACGAAGCGCGGCTCGGTGGCCTTCATCTGTTCGCGGGCGTCGCCGACGGCCATGCGGAAGCTGGGCTGGGGCGCGGCGTTGCCCCAGCCGCGGTCCCACTCGCTGATCTCGCCTGCGACCTGGTCGGCGAGTTCGGCGGCGCGCGGGCCGTGGCCGATGACGCCGATTTCCCAGTACCGGCCATGGTCGTCTGTGCCCTCGCGGATGGTCAGGTAGGCCAGGGTGTCGCCGTCGAGGGCGGCCATGGAGCCCCAGCCGAAGTGTGGGGTGAAGCCGGGGCGGGAGCCGGGCATGCGGGACAGCCCGTTGGGCAGCACCGCCGCCAAGTACAGGTACAGCCACTCCCAGGGGTCGCCCTGGCGGAACTTCACTCCGGAGTAGACCTTGGCCTGCTGCTGATCCAGGACGGTTCGGATCGCGTCGCGGTCCACGTCCTGTTCGCTGAAGGTCTCCAGGCGCACGTTCCCCTCGCCAGCCATGGGCACGAGGGTGTGGATGTCGTCGCAGACGCCCTTGCGCAGGGGCACGAAAGTGGCCATCTCGCACGAGACGGTCCGCCAAATGTCACCATCGCGCTCGAAGGCGAAGGAGCGCGAGATGCTGCCTCGGATTCGCATGGGGATGACCAGGCGTCCCCGGGGAGCGAGTTGGTCGAGGATCGTGACGGGGATGTCGCCGGCTCCGACGGTGAACTGGATGCGGTCGAAGGGCGCGTGCTCGGGAAGGCCCGCGGCGCCGTCGGCCAGCACCACGGAAACGTTCGAGATTCCGGCCTTCGCGAGGTTGTGCTGGGCGCGGTCGACGAGGTCCTGGTCGACGTCCACGGTCCACACGTGGCCTCCGGGTGCCACGAGCCGGCCGAGGAGCCCGGCGTTGTAGCCGGTGGCAGCCCCGGCTTCCAGAACCTTGTGGCCGGGCTCGGCGCCCAGCTGCTCCAGCTGGGTGGCGACGATCGAGGGCGCGGAGATGCAGGAGATCATCTCGCCCGTCTCGTCGTGCTTGATGGGCACGGCGTCCTCGAGGTACGCCGTCTTCACCTCGACGCCGGGAAGGAACTGGTGGCGTTCGGTGTCCCGGAAGGCGGCGATGACCGCGGAGGTGCGCAGGTGCCTGCCGTCGACGAGGCGGTTCACGAGTGATTCGCGCAGGTCGGCGGGGTTGGTGTCGGGGGTCAGGGTCGTCTCCATTCGAGTGAGGGTAGAGGTCGGCGAGGTGGTCTTGCGGGCGGACACGTCGGCTTCTTCGTCATCGGCGAAGGTGACGTGGCGGCCCAGCCAGGCGGTGGCGGCCTGCTCGTCGGCAGGTACGCCGGCGCGGTTGAAGGCGAAGATCGCATGGTGGGTGAAGATCGCGCGCAGCCCCCGCGTCAGCCGCCCGTCGGCGGCCAGCTGCCTCAGCCGGTGCCCGGCGTCTTCGAACGCGGCGACACGCTCACTCCAGCCGGACTCCGCGTCCGGTCGCCGGGCAGCGCCGGCGTTCACCAGGCGCCGGGCTGCATGGCCGCCACGGCGCGGTCGGGCGAAGGACTGGTGGGCGCGGTAACAGAGGCCGCAGGGAGCCGAGCTTCACCCACGCACCGCCCGCCTCGAACGGGTCCAGACCGGCCGCCGGAAGCGTGGCGGACAGCAGCAGGACACAGCGTTCCCTGGCACCGGGAGTGCCTGTCTCGGCCAGGGGAGCACGACTGTCCAGGCAGAACACGTCGTGCGCGACATCCATGCCCTCGGGGCCGCCGAACGCTCCCATCTCCGGTTCGTCGACACCGCCGACCCAGCCGCTGGCCAGCTGTCCGCTGACGAGCCCGCCCAGCAGGCCGGTCGCGGGGCGCTCCATGCGCAGCCGACTCCAGGACGGTGACGGAACCAGGGGTCAGTTCCCCAACCAAACACCGCTGGCTGCCCGGACCGAGAGCCAAGCTCATGGACCGGGGCAAGCATCCGCTACTGCCCGCAGTAGATGGGACGAGTATGTGCCCCGAATCCACCGGCCCGGGACCGGCAACAGCACCTTCCGCGGCCCTGTCGGCTGCGAGTTACGCGAAGACGGTGTGCAGGTCATGACCTTAACCGGTTCCAGGGAAGACGTACTGCACGCCGCGGCGCGCGGATGAACGACCACGTCGGCACCCTGCTCAGCTGTTCCGTCGTTCCCCGAGGCCGCCCGTGGTCCCCGATATGCTTCGCCACATCATCAGCAGCCCGGATCCCAGCGACGCGTCCACCCCAGACGCGTGCGCCGGCCTTCGCCCTATGACACGCTGCGCGCCGCAGCGACCTGTTTGATCATGGCCCGGTTCACCTCTGGATTCCTACCAGGTACATAGGGTGAAGTGAGCCGGTATCCGCTCGCGCGGTAGAGAGCCAGGGCGGCTTCATTGCGGGCGCCGGTTTCCAGGACGAAGCGGGAGACTCCTCGGGAGCCCGCTTGCTGCTCCAAATGATCGAGGATGTGGCGGCCCAGTCCGCGACCGCGTGCGGCGGTCGCTACGTACATGCGCTTGATCTCGGCCGTATGTGGCGCGACGAGACGCCATCCTCCGCAACCGACCGCTACGGAGTCGAAGTGGGCTATGACAAACAAGCCATTCGCCGGATCGAAATCGCACTCGGGTGTCTCATCAGGATCGTCGGCGAATCCGTATAGCGCAACCTGTTCTTGATGAAGTGTCCGGGTAAGGCGCCGTGCGTCGGGGTGGCTGTACGGCACGGGGGTGAGGAGTGGGACCGGCAGGTATGCCGGGGCTGTGGATGAGTGGCTCATGCGGCTGATAGTGCCCTGTCCACGGCCTTGAGCGCATCCACGCCGCTGGCGGTGCGGATGCGGGTGCCGGCCTGTCGGCGGAGGTGGGCGAGGAGGTTACGGCAGCGGATGGACTGGACCTCGTCGAGGTGGGACGCGAGTTGGAGCAGGGTGTGCACGGTCGTCTCCGTGTTCCGGGAGAGCAGGTGTGCACGGGCAAGGTGGATGCCGTGCAAGACCGCTGAGCGCATGAATCCCGTGGTGGGCCCGTGGTCGGCGAGGGGGGTGAGCAGGTCGGTTGCCTCGGAGAGAAGACGGCTGGCCCGGCTGGGGTTGGCAGCGGCGAGCTCGACGAGGGCGTGGCCGGATTCGGCAGCTACCTGCTCGGGAGTGAAGTAGTAGAGCGCTGGCGGATCTCCCCCGTGGCCTCGGCGGTCGAGCAGGGTTCGGCACTGCTCGGTGGCCGAGCGGAAGGCATCTGTTTCGCCGGCTGCAGCGCGAGCGGTGGCGAGACGGCCCAGGGCGCGGGCGCGGACGATCGGGGCACTGTGGGTGGTGTGCTCGACTGCGGCTTCGGCCAGACGCACTGCGGAGGCGGGCTTGTGGGTGGCGGCGTGCTGGTAGGAGAGCATCCCCAGGACGTTGGCGATGGTGTCCTCGTCGTTGGCCGCGCGGGCGAGACGGATGGCGAGAAGTTGATAGCGCTGGCCTGCGGCGGTGAGGTCGGCGTCGAAGGCCATCCAGCCGGCGAGTTGGGCCATGCCACTGGCCGTGGTGAGCAGACGGGTGCCGACGGCAGGCGTGTATCGGCAGTTGCGCAGCAGGTCCAGGACGCTTGCGAGGGCGGTGCGGACGTAGCGCTGGGAGAGGGCGCCACCTCCTGCGGTGTCGTCCAGGCGGCGGAGGTCCTTGAGATGGCCTTCGAGGACGTCCATCAGTGGGGGATCCACCCGATCGGCGTATGGATCGGCGAGAGGCTTGGGTGTGTGCGGGGTCTGCCGGGTCGCGTCCCAGACGGCGGCGAACAACTCGTTGTCGCTGACGGGGTATATGGCGGCCTGGTCACCGGGTGAGGTGGTGGTCCATGCCGTGGCGACTGCCAGGACGTCCGTGAGCGGGTGGCGGCCCACGAGGCCGTCCGTAGCTGAAGCGGTCCGTTCAGTCGGGGTGGGTTGCGTGCCCCACAGCGTAGTGGGGGTGTACGTGGTGCCTGTGGTTTCGGTGAGCAGGGTGGCCGCCATGCGGCGCACGGTGCCCGAGCGTGGGGCGCTACCACGCAGCCAGCCCTGCGCTGCGGTGAGATGCAGGACGGGTTCACCGATCGCGGTGAGACGGGGGTTGAGGGCTCGTACAAGATCTCGGGCTGACCAGCCGGCTCGGTGGAGCGCGTCGGCGAGCATCTCGTTGGCTGTCCGCGCGGTGCGAGGCGTTCCCCTTGACATCGATGCGTCGCGCACAGTCGTCACATCAGCACGGTACGCCAACAGGCATGTGCCGTACTGGTTTTCTCAGTTTTTCGCACCTGGGTGGCCACATTCTCAACGTTCGCGGTGATCTCCCCTGACCAGAAGCTGTTCAAGCGGTGTGTGCTGGTGCTCCGCCCGGGATTCGACCGGGCGGTGGCGGCCCGCTTCCCGCAGGGTCGCTGTTGAGGATGTCCGTGCAGGCGTGAACCGGGTATCGGCTGTCGCGCCATGGGGGTGGAGAGCTTCATGCCGCAATCCGAACCGCTCGGCCGCGTTCTGGAGAACGTCGCGGACGCACTGTCGGGCTACGTGAGGGACAACGGGCGTGCGGCAGAGGCCGGAGGAGACGCCGCACGCACGCTCCTCGGTGCTCGTTGTCGGCCCAGGCACGCGGTGTGGCAGGAAGCCCGAGCCGGGAACCGGTCGGCGTTTGTCAAGCGCTACTCCTGCCCCGGGCCGTATCTTCGGGAGCTGCGCGCGTTGCAGCAGATGCCGGACGGGTTGGCACCGCGTGTGCTGGAGCACTACGCGGTGCCGCCGACACTGGTTTTGGACCACGTTCCTGGTGTCCGGTTCGACGATCCTGCGGCCGGCGGACCATCGCGGTGGCTGGATGCGGCGGTGGAGACCGTCGTGGCCTCGGTCGGACTCCCCGGCTCGTGGGAAGATGACGCGCCGCCCGAACTCGACGAGCTCCAGGCGGGATTCGCCGCGGCGCTGGCCGCGAGCGCACCGGCCAGTGTTCGAGCTCTGGAGCTGACGCTGCGGGACCCGTTGCGGGTGGCCTGCCACGGAGATATCAGCCCGCCCAACCTACTTGTCTCCTTCGATTCACCCGTCCGGGTGTGGCTGCTGGACTACGAGTTCTACGGCCCGGGAGACCCACTCGCCGACATCGCCGCGCTGTGCCTGACGCCCTCGGTGGATCTGCCTGCCGGAACCCGGGTGGCAGCGCTGCGTCGGGGACGCGAGTTGGTCGAGGAGAAGACCGGGCTGCGGCTGGCTGGCCGGATGGCCGGTTCGATCGCGCTGTGGGCGGTGCAGTGCGCGGCATGGCATCGCCGGCACCACGGCACGTTCTCGTTCGAGCAGGCCGTACTCGAGAACGCCCGCTTGGGCATCGACGCATCCATGGGAGGGAACCTGTGACCATCACCGGTGATCGCTGCCGATTCCGTCCGCCGGACGTCGGAGCAACCGTGATCTGGGAAGTCACCGAATTCTGCAACCTGGCATGTGCACACTGCCTGTCGGACTCCTCACCGGAGCGCTCCCGCCAGGGCGACCTGAATACGGCGAGGATGGTTTCCGCTGTCCGGGAGATGACCACGAACGGCGTGAACGAGTTCTACTTTTCTGGGGGTGAGCCGTTCGCGCGCGATGACTTCGCCGACGTCGTCGCCGCGATCGACCCTGCGGTGGCCGAGGTGTACTGCAACACCAACGGGTACTACATCACGCCGGAGGTCGCCTGTGTGTTGGCGAATACGGCGCTGCGGAGGATGACCGTCAGCATCGACGGGCACAACCGCGCCTCTCACGCCCTCGTCCGGGGCAAGCCGTCGTCCTTCAGCCGTGCCGTTGCCGCCGTGGAACACCTGCTGGCCGCCGACGTGCCGGTGCGGGTCTCCCACGTCGTCCACCCCGGCAACGTCGACGACATCGCCGACTTCTGCGCCGCGATGGCCGAGATCGGCGTAGACGCCCTCGTGATCAACAGCGTGTTCCCTGCCGGTCGCGCCGCTCGCCACCCGCAGCTCGCGCTCACCGACGAGCGCCAGCGGGCGCTGGTCGCCGAACTGACCGCCCTCCAAGCGCAGTACGCCCAGCGCGGCATCGAGATCGACCACAGCCTCGGCACTCCTGAACCCAACGACACGCACGGGTGTCCGGGCGGCCTCCGGGTGTTTTTCGTCTCACCAAGCGGTGACCTGTCCACCTGCTCGTGGCTGTACAAGCTGGACGCGGAGCGGTTCCGCCTGGGGAGCCTCAGGACGTCGTCCTTCGCCGACCTGCTCCCGGGTGTGGAGCCCATGATGGGGCCGGTCCGTTCCCTGGCTACGTGCTGCCCGCTGCCGGTGGTGGGCTCGTGACGCCGCCAGCCGCCTCTTTCGGGATGCCGCCCGTGCTCGACGAGGCATGGCAGAAGCGGGCCCGCGTGGCCTTCCTGGGCCGTGACTGGCGTGGCCAGTTCGCGGTCCTCACGCCGATCCGCCGCATCCACACCCGCATGTCCGTTGACGCGACCCAGCAGGACGGCTGGTGGCCCACCTGCGTGCTCGGCGACGCCGTGTTCGTGGAAGTCCCTCAAGGAAGCGTCGTCCAGGACCTTCTCTTCGCGCTGCCGCGCGGCACGGCGGTGACCTTCATCGGCCTGGCCGGCGGTCTGCGCGGCCAGCGCATCGGCAGCGTCCTGGACCCGGTGTCGGCGATCGCCCCGTCCCGGACCGCTCGCGTGGGCGAACGCTGGCTCACCGGCGGCTGGCGCCGGGCCGGGCGGCGCACCTATCCGGCTGCCTCGCAGACGCCGGGTGTGGAGGCTGCGACGGTCAGTTGCCTGGCCGAGTCGACCCTGCGCCACCGCCAGCTGGTGCACGTGGCCGACTGTGTGGACCTGGAGGCCGGGCATCTGTTCGCTGCCAGTCCGCGGGCAGGCGTCGCTCTGCGCTGCCTGTTGGTCATCTCTGACCACAACGCTGGCGGAGCCGTCTTCACCAGCCGCCTCGAGCAGCTTGACCCCGCTATCGACCAGCTCTGCGAGAGCGTCAGGGCTGAACTGACGGGATGCCGCCGGTGAACCGACACGACCGCGTGGCTGTTGTGACCGGTGGCAGCCTTGGAATCGGGGCCGAGATCAGCACCCAGCTGCTGGACGACGGTTGGACCGTCCACGTCCTCGCTCGGAATGCGGGAGCCTACGCCAATGCCGGGCACCGCAGCTGCCGGACCCACGACGTCGATGTCCGAGACTCCAGGGCCCTGAAAGCGGCAGCCGACGACGTCGCAGCCTCTGCTGGTCAGCTGGATGCTCTGATCCTGTGCGCGGGGATCGGATACCCCACCCCGCTGTCGTCGGTCACCCGCGATCAGTACGACGAACTGTTCGAAACCAACGTGGCCGGGGCCGTCTTCACCGCTCAGGCGTTCGCGCCCCTGCTGCGTGACGGCCAGGCCGTCATCACCGTCATCTCCTCGATCGCTGGCCGTCGCGGCTTCGCCGACTGGTCGCTGTACTGCGCGTCCAAGCACGGGTTGGAGGGTTTCACCGCGAGCATCCGCGACGAACTGCGCCCACGGCGCATTCGGGTGACCTCCATTCAGCCCGGGTCGGTCGACACCCCGTCCTACGACCACCTTTCGGCCGAGGAGAAGGCGGAGTTCATGGAGCCGGCTACCGTCGCCGCCCTCACGGTCCAGGCCATCCAGCTCCCTCCCGAGGCAGTCGTGGAGGTCCTGTTTCTCAACAACGCGGTAGGAGATCTGTGACGCCCGGCGGGATCATCGGAGCCATCGAGGCGGACCACATCCACCGCCAGCTCGCGCAGCTCGTCGATGAGCACTTCCCCGACAGGGTTGTCTCCTTCACCAGCGGAAGCCTCCCCTACGGGGCCGCAATCAGGGGACGCAGCGACATCGACGTCAACATCGTGCTTCCAACGCAGACGCGCCCCGACGACACCCTGTTCGCCCGCATTTCTGCGTTCGTCGACGACTACACCAGCCTCCACGAAGTCCACGGCCTGCGGGTTGACCGCCGCTTCCCCGGCGAATACTTCACCCTCGACCAGGCCAGGGAAGCCGCAGCTGGACGCGGTGTGCCGATCACCGACCAGCAGCCCCGGCTCCCCACCCAGCCCGACGACGCGTACTGGACCACCACCGAGGAGACCTGGTACCTGGCCTGGCTGGGAGCAACTGCGTTCAGCCGCCGCCTGAGCGGAGACCCGGACGTCTTCACACGGCTGCGCCGTCAAGCGTGGACGACGGTAGTTGCCCTCTGCTTGCCGGATCTGGCCGAAAGCCCTTTCGGGCCGAAGGAAGCAATGGACCGCATCCTGGCCCACGATCACCCACACGGGGGATTCGGCGTCCACCCCGGCTACGAGCGCTTCCGCGCACTGGAAACCCACAGCTGCTACAAGGCCCTCACCGATCTGGCCGCCCGCAGGACCATTTACCCCACAGCAGCGGGACGCTACCGCGTTGACGCCGACGGCGCCCACCGATGGGCTACCGATCTCGCTGCCCGCCACAGAACGGGCTTTCACGCCCCCGACCTGCTCACGGTGACCTCCAGCCTCCGGATCGCGCGATGACCACACCACGACTGCTCGCCGAACTCCACGCCACCCATGACTGGCTCGCCAGCCACGACCTGCTTCCCGCAGAGCAACGCACCGACAGCCTTCCCAATCCGTACGTGAGGCTCCGCGGCCGACGCGTGGTCTCCTTCTGCTCCAACAACTACCTCGGCCTCAACCACGCGCCGAGCGTCAGGGCGACTGCCGCCGCCGCACTTCACGCTCACGGCCACGCCACCAGCGAATCCCGCCGGCTCGGCGGCAACCTGCGGATTCTCGAGCAACTCGAGAACGACCTCGCCGACTTCAAGAAGGCCCCGGCCGCCATGGTCACCGCGACCGGTCTACTGGCGAACATCGCCGCCGTCCACGGGCTCCTCGAAGCCACCCATCTGGCCCACCGCTGGCACGGCTCCCCACCCCCATCTGGACGACCGGTCGTGATCTACGACGAGATGGCACACCAGAGCATCCGCATGGGAGCACGGGTGTCAGCAGCCGCTCACCTGCGCTTCCGGCACAACGACACCAACCACCTCTCCGAGCTCCTGGCCCAGCACGCCGGCAGCCCGGCACTTGTCGCCACCGACGGCGTGTTCAGCATGGACGGAGACCTGGCCGACCTGCCTGGCCTGGTCGAGGTCTGCGAGCACCACGGCGCCCTCCTCCTGGTCGATGACGCCCACGGCACCGGCGTCTACGGTACCGACGGGTCCGGCACGCCCCACCACTTCGGGCTCAGAGGCCGTATCCCGCTCCATGTCGTCACTCTCAGCAAAGCACTGGCCGGCATGGGCGGTGCAGTCCTGGGTGACGAACGCACCATCGCCATGCTCCGTACCTACGCCTCGGGGTACCGCTTCACCTCCAGCCTGCCCGCCGAACAGGCCGCGGCGGCCATCGCCGCGCTCCGCCTCCTCCGTTCCGACCACGGCGTCCGGGAACGCCTGTGGACGAACGTTCGCCGGCTGCGCGCGGGCCTCACCCGTCTTGGAATCCACCCACCGGGGGACGGGCCGATCATCCCTCTGCGCCTCGGCCCTCCGAACTCGGCAGCTCACGCCGAGCAGACACTCCTTGCCGCCGGCTTCTGGTGTGCCGCAGTCACTCCACCAGCCGTCGCCCCCGACGCCTGCCGCATCCGCATCACTGTCACAGCGATGCACACCGAGGAACACATCGACACGTTCCTCAATGCCATCACCAAGATCATTCCACTAATCTCCAACCCACACCCCCGCAGCACGTGAGCCCGGCCCTCTCCTCACGCCCAGGAGTTCTCACATGCCACACCAAGCGGACCTCGTCTCGGCCAGCGAACAGCCACCACCCATTGGGCCGACGGTCCACAACCCGGACTTTCTGGCGCAAAATAGACGGCCCCTCGTCCAGTGGTCGTCATCCCCCCTGTACGCACCGTAGGCTTTGCCCACGCCTGGGATGAGGTCACCTGGCTCGACAGCTGACCCTACAATGCCCAGCGTTCACCCCACCCGCCTCTCACACCAAGAGACCCTCCACCCAGTGCCAAGGAGCTGAGCCGTTTCCATGAACGCGCCGTCGCCCACGCATTTCACTCCCGCCACCGGATACAAGACCGATGCCGTGGCGGCCAAGGTGAAGCAGGCGGACGACGGCACCAAAGCGCGACTCGCCGGCCGGGTCGTTCTATGGCGCACCATGGGCGGCCTGGTGTTCGGTCACATCCACGACCGCAGCGGACGAATCCAGATCTCCCTGCGCCTCGATGAACTCGGAGAAGAACAGTTCACCGAGTGGTCCCGAGACGTGAAGCTCGGCGACTTCATCGGCGTCTCCGGAGAGAAATACATCACGAGGAAGGGAGAGCCGACACTGGCTGTCTCTGAACTCGTTGTACTCAACCGTCCCATGCGCCCACTGCCGGACAAGTGGTCCGGAGTCAACGACCCTGAAGTCAGGTACCGACGCCGATACCTCGACCTCATCGCCAACGAAGAGTCCCGAACCAGGTTCCGCGCCCGGTCACACCTCATCACCGAGATCCGGCACTACCTCGACCACCTGGACTTCCTCGAAGTCGAGACCCCCATCCTCCAGCAGGCGGCCTCCGGAGCCGCGGCCCGGCCCTTCGTCACCCATCACAACGCCCTCGACGAGGACTTCTACCTCCGCATCGCCCCGGAGACCTATCTCAAGCGAGCCGTGGCCGGAGGTCTGGATCGCGTCTACGAGATCGGCAAGCTCTTCCGCAACGAAGGCATGGACCCATCCCACCTTCAGGAATTCACCAGCCTGGAGTGGTACGCGGCCTACTGGGACTACCGCGACAACATGCGGGTGGTGCGCGATCTCGTGCTCACTGTCATGGAGAAGGTCCTTGGAACCACGAAGGTGACCTATCAGGGAACTGAGTTGGACTTCGGCGTGGAGTGGCCGGAGATCGACTACCGAGAAGCAGTGTACGAGCACACTGGAATTGACCTCACCGAGATCCGAGACCTCCCCTCTCTTCGGGAGCGCGTCCTCCAGGTCTACCAGGATTCCGACATCGCGGGCGCGCCGTCCTATGCGGCCATGGTCGACACGCTGTACAAGAGGACTGTTCGACCAGCCCTGATTCAACCGTGCTTCCTCATGCATCACCCTGTCGAGCTGTCCCCACTCGCCCGGCGAAGCGACAATGATCCAAGCCGGGTCGACATGTTTCAGGTCGTGGTGAACTCCTGGGAGTTGGTCAAGGCGTATTCGGAACTGGTGGATCCCATCGACCAGAGCGATCGCCTTGCCGAGCAGGCACGCATGCGCGACGCCGGTGATGAAGAAACCATGATGTTTGAAATGGACTTCCTTGAGGCCATGGAATACGGGATGCCTCCCATGTCCGGCCTCGGAATCGGCATCGACAGACTCATGGCGCTACTCACCGATGCGCCCAACCTACGTGATGTTGTCCTCTTTCCCGCGATGCGTCGGGAACACAACTAACGTTAGGAACAAGAACCCGCAGCGAAGTGAGGTAGGCCATATAACGGGAATCACGTGGCCATCCGCTCTCACAACCTGACGACCGGGAAGCCGTACTCCGCGCGCGGGGCGCCTAGTCGTACTTCTCATGCACGGCTTGTCCCTGCCCCGACAGGCTTCCGTGCTGGACATCACATCACACCCGCAGCAACTGGCTTCTGTTGCTTCGAAAGGAACCATGTGATCGATCGACTGTCGCTCGTCACGGGGAACGAGGGAAAGGCCCGAGAGTTCACCACACTGCTCGGAATTGAGATCGTCCCAGTGAAGGAGGAACTGATTGAAATCCAATCTCTCGATGTCATGGAAGTCGCACGAAGAAAGGCTGCGGACGCCTACTCCAAGCTGAGAAGGCCCGTACTTGTCGATGACACCGGCCTCCATCTGAAGGCTTGGAATGGTCTCCCCGGGGCGCTGATCAGATGGTTCGTTGACCAGGTAAAAATTGAAGGCATTCTCAACATGGCGGCAGGGGTGTCCGACCGTAGTGCGACCGCCATCGCTGCACTCGGCTTTGCCGACGCCAACGGGACTCGCGTCGTCAGTGGAACCTTGCACGGGACCCTGGCGACTGTACAACGCGGCAACGGAGGCTTCGGCTGGGACTCGATCTTCGTGCCGGCCGGCTGGGACATCACCTTCGCAGAAATGTCCAGCGAGCAGAAGAACGCCATCTCGCACCGTCGACGGGCCACCGATGCACTACGACAAGAGCTTGGCCTCCCCGGTACTTGAAGACGACGCCGCGCTCGGAAAGGCATCGATGTTCTCGCAACCTGGTGACGCAGATGTGATCTTTCGGATGCGATCCGCTCACAGCCGTGCTTCTCACGACCTAGAGGCCAGCGTGGAAGGTGAGACAGAAGCCTGGGGATGGCGGGGGCGCACGCTCGGCCGCCCGGTGACCTGCCCCTCCGGGCCAGGATGGCTCCGAGTCGTCTGCGAGCCGAGACACAAAGCCGGCGGGAAACTGTGGATGGGCACGGAGACTGCAGCAACGGCGATCCCCGCTGCCGTTCCCCGCCCCGTGCTGCGGAACATCGACGACTGGGTGGACGGAGAGTTCGCCTACCGAGCTGAGCTCTTTTCACGAGTGACGCAGGCACCGATCATTGCGGACGGCCCTACTCTCCGCACTGAAACGGCCCTGGACGGCCAGTGGTGGCTGAAGTTGAGGAACGCCCTTCACCTCGTCTCCGAGGTTCCCACCGACCGGATCGGCGTGCGTCAGGAGTACGTGGACCGGGCGATGCCAGAGTTCCTCGGCTTCCTCGGCCGCCCCGTCAACACCACCGTGCCGGCCTGGTCCACCGCCCATGGCGATCTCCACTGGGCCAACATGACCGCTCCCGAGCTGGTGATCTTGGATTGGGAGGGCTGGGGCCTCGCTCCCGCTGGCTTCGACGCGGCCACGCTCCACACCCACAGTCTGCTCGTTCCTCGCGTGGCCGAACGGCTGCGTAAGGAACTGGGAGATGTGCTCAGCTCGCCAGCTGGGCGATTCTCCGAGCTGGTGGTGATCACCATACTCCTCCAGACGAACACCCGCGGCGACAATCTTGAGCTGACCGCTGCGCTACGCGAGCGAGCCGCGTACCTCCTGGGAGGATGAGCACTTCACGACGACGACCCGACTGTGTTGAAAGACCCCGACTCCACGATCCATAGGAACGGTCAAGCAAAGACTGGGACCATCCCGCCAACGGAAACGGCCTCTACAGGCTTCAACAGCCCGATGACCCCAGATCCCAGCGCACGCGTTGCATGAATGAATCAATTGCTGCCCTCCGCGCTCAGGGCTGCATCGTTGGCACGGCTGTGTCTGGTTTGATCAGATGGCTCCAAGCACTAGATACGTGAGTTGCGCAGCGACTGCCACACAGCACCGGCCAGCGCCCGCGTCGCCCGCGGGACCGAAAGATGCTCGTGCTCGCGGTACAAAGCCCAGTTGTATCGCACGAGCGACAGCTTGTTGGAGGACAGCGATCCCGCCCGCTGGGCTCTGTACACCGCAAGCGGCTCAGCTAGCCCCCGGGCGTCAGCGCCGTCCCGCATGATCGACAGCCAGAGAGCGTAGTCCTGACGCTTGCGCATCTCCGGCATCAGCCGCGTGCCCAGGACATTGCGGTCGTACATGGCAGTGAGAGCACCGATGTGGTCTCGGACCAGCATCATGCGGTAGTCCACACGCTCCCGCGCACGGACCACCCGACCGTTCGGGACCCAGTCGGTGCTCTCGCCGTCGTAGTCGGCGTCCATCTTGAAGTACGAGGTGAACGTCAGCGGCGCATCACCCTCCGCAGCGAAGGCGAGCTGCTTCTCGGTCTTCTCCGGAAGCCACATGTCGTCGCTGTCGAGAAAAGCGATGTAGTCCCCGCGGGCCCGCTCGATCGCAAGGTTGCGGGCCCGGCCCGCACCACCCTGTTCGGGTGCCGACTCCGGCAGGACGCGCTCGTCCTCCTTGGCGAACTCGCGGAGCAGGTCCATGGAGGCATCGGAGGACTGGTCGTCGGTGACCAAAAGCTCCAAGTCGCTGTGGGTCTGCGTGAGAACCGATCGGACGGCTGCGCCGAGGGTGGCTACCGAGTTGTACACGGGCATCACGACAGAAACCAGGGGCACAGCACTTCTCCTTACCAGACGAGGAACGACGTCTATTCAAGCACCGCAAACGAGAAGGAGTTGCTTTGCAGACCGTTGCCGCTGGTCAGGAGTATGTAGAAGTCACCGTGTCGTCGATTACGCTACAACACGAAACGCAATCGAGTTGTCGCTTTCCGTGAACTCATGGAGGACGTGTCCTCGTCACAGCTTCGCGCGGTGCTGGACGCCGTGGTCGAGTTCCCCGCACAGGTCAGCACCAAGTCAGCACCGTACCCACAAGCAACCGTGAACCGGCAGAACCAGACAGAAGTCGCGACTGACGCAAGTGGCCTGACCTGGGCATTTGCATTTCCGCAACCTGGGGTGATAAGGGATCTCAGATCTACCATCCAGGACTGGGAGCTGAACTTCCGCATCCGGCAGGCGGGCGGCCTGATCTGGTTCTCGCCCGAGCTGCTGGTCTCCTACCGTCCCCGGCCCTCCGTCGCCGCCCTGGCCACCCAGTACCGGAACTACGGGCGGTGGCGTCGCGTCGTCGCCCGGTACCACGCGGGCTCGATCAACGCGCGGTACCTCGCGCCGCCGGCCGCGCTGCTGGCGATCGCGGCCGGCCTGGTGGCGGGCGCCGTGCTCACCCCCTGGGCCCTGGTGGTGCCGGCGGGGTACGTGGCGGGGATCGTGCTGGGCTCGGTGCCGGCCGGGCGGGGCCTGCCCGTCGGGGTGCGGGCCCGGATCCCGGTGGCGCTCGCGACGATGCACATGAGCTGGGGCTGGGGGTTCCTCACCAGCCCCAGGAAGCTGGCGCGGCGGGTGATCGCCTCCCGGCGGCCCCAGGGTCGGGAAGGGCGGCGGGCCGAGGAGGCCAGGGGCTGACGCCGTCGGCGGCGGCCCCTCGTCCTCCTCCGCTCCCGTCCTCCCCCGCCCGTCCTACCAGGTGTAGAACGGGTTGACCGCCATGCACTTCTCGCTGCTGTCGCCGGAGATGATGTCGTCGGGGTCGACCGGCGAGCCGCCGCCCCCTCCGCCCCCTGAGCCCTCGCCCCCGCCGTCCTCCTGCTCGGGGTAGCTGGTGCCGTCGAGCCAGTCGGCGCCGATGACGAGGGTGGGCTGGAGCACGGTGTCGGAGGCCCGCACCGCCGAGCCGGGCAGGCCGAGCGCGGTGGCCACCGCCTCGGCGTTGGCGCGGGCGGTGTCGTCCCCGGTGTTCTCGGGGTAGAGCACGGTGGTGGTCGCCTCCGCCGCGGGCGTGACGTCGGTGAAGGCCGACGCGAAACCCATGCGGTGCAGCTCGTCGGTGATGACGCTGGCGCGGCTGTCCACCGGCGCCGCCCCGTCGTAGCCGGTGCCGTTCCGCACGGCGACCGCGATCTGCTCGGCCGGGTCGGCGGTGGCCTCGGGCGTCGGCTCCTCCGCACCGCCCGGGTCACCCGCACCGCCCGACTCCTGACCGCCGTCCGGGCCGGACTCCTGGCCGCCGCCCTCGCCGGCGCCCTCGTCGGCGCCCTGCTCGTCGATCGGGATGTCCTCACGGACGAGCGAGAACAGCTGCTCCGCCTTCACCGGGTCCGGTATCACCGTCACCTCGGGGTTCTCCGGGTCCCGCAGCCAGGGCATGGTGACCATGTTGATGCGGTCGCTGGGGACCTGACGCAGGTCCTCGCCCAGGTCGTAGAGCCTGGTCACGCCGCCCAGACCGTGGTCCACGGTGAGGGCGTTGGTCGCCGCCTCGGCGAGGTTCATCAGCTGGCCGGGGTCGGTCAGCGAGGTGCCGTTCTGCAGCTGGGTGACCATGTTGCTCAGGTACATCTGCTGCGCCTTGGTGCGGCCGATGTCACTGCCGTCCTCGAAGCCGTGCCGGGTGCGCAGCCACTGCAGGGCCTGCTCGCCCTCGACGACGTGGTCGCCGGCCGTCAGCTCGAGGCCGGAGTCGGGGTCGCGGACGTTGTCCTCGACGCAGACGGGCACGCCGCCGACCGCGTCGGCCATCTCCACCACACCCGCGAAGTCGACCATCATGAAGTGGTCGATGGGGATGTCCGTCAGCTCGTGCCAGGTGGCCACCGTGCAGCCGGGCCCGCCGTGGGAGAGGGAGAGGTTGATCGACTCCGACTCCATCTCCGGGTACTCCTCGCCGGTGTCGGAGTCGATGCAGGTCGGGATCGTGACCTGGGTGTCGCGGGGGATGCTGATGAGGGTGGCGTTGCTGCGGTCGGCCGCGACGTGCAGCAGGATCTGGGTGTCGGCGCGCTGCGGGCCGCCCGCCAGGTCGACGGCGCCGCCGAGGTCCTGGTTGGCCGCGCCGTCGCGGGAGTCGGTGCCCAGCAGGAGGATGTTGATCGGCGTCTGACCGGCCGCGTTGGGCTGCGAGCCCTCCATCTCTCCCTCGCCGAGGTACAGGTCCTCCTTGGTGAGGTTCCCGTCGAGGTGCCGGATGTACAGCCAGCCGGCCACGGCCACGGCGGCGATCACGAACGCGAGGGAGCCGGCCGTCCAGGCCAGGATCCGGGGCCACCGCTTCTTCGGCGGCCTCGCGCGGCGCGAGCGCCGCGTCCCGGGCGGCGACGGGGGGGACGAGGAGGTGTCGGGGGCCTGGGACGGGGAGGTCTGGGAGGACGCCTCCGCGAGGTGCTGCTCGGTGTCGTCCGGTCCGCGCTGGGGCGGCACGGTCCCGGCGGGCGGGGTGGTGCGCAGCTCGGCCGTGTCCTCGGACCGGTCCCGCCCCGCACCCTCGGGGTCGGCCGTGCCGCCCGAGCCGGCTATGTCGCCTGTGCCGCCCGTGCCGTCGGCGGCACGCTCCTCGCGTATGCGGCTCCTCCGCATGTACATCCCCCATGTCCGTAGGGTGGCCCGGCCCCGTCCGCCCACGGGGCGGCCCCGTCGGCCGGTCGATAGGTTGGGACGGTCCACCGTCCCGGAAGGTTGTACCGGGGCGATGTCCGGCTCGTTATGAGGCGCAGACGTCCTCGTCGTCCGCCGTGATGCTGTCGACGTCGTCCGGCTTCCTCGGCGGACCGCCGATGGGCTCGCCCGCAGCGCTGAAGTCGTTGCCCAGGATCAGGACCATGGGCTCGTCTCCGGCGTTGGCGGTGCCCTCCTGCATCGCGCGCTTGGGCAGGCCCATCATGTCGCGGAGCCTCGCCGCCTGGTCGGCCTGGTCCGGGCCGTACTCCAGGGTGGTCCGCTCCTGCGGCTGCGCCGCGTTGCCCGCGTTGGTGGACAGCGGCACGCCCTGCTCGTTCTGGAGCCAGGTGACGGTCTCCTGGGCGGCGCCGATGACCTCGCCGCCGTTGTAGACGTCGACGCGGACCTCCTCCGGCGGAGCCATCTCCTGCCGGCCGCCGCCACCGCCGCCGCCGCCGCTCGGCCTGCCGTCGTCGGTCATGGAGATGTCCTGCTGGAGCATCTCGAAGATCGGCTGGGCGCGGGACTCGTCGACCAGGACCGTGGCGCCGTCGGTGTTGTCGACCACGGGGACCGTGAGGAAGGCCATGTCCCTCATGGGGACCCGTCCGAGGTCCTGGGAGAGGTCGTACAGCTCCTGCACGCTGCCGATCGCGTTGTCGACCGTGAGCGCCTTGGTGGCGGCGTCCGCCAGGTCCCACATCCTCGTGAGGCTGACGGAGGTGACCTCGCGGGCGAGCGAGGCGAGGAACTGCTGCTGGAGCTCGATGCGGCTGAGGTCGCTGCCGGTGCCGACGGAGTACCGGGTGCGGACGAACGCCAGGGCGTCCTCGCCCTGGAGCTCGTGGCGTCCGGCGTCGAGCTGGAGGTGGGACTTGGGGTCGTCGATGGGCTCGGCGACACAGACCTCGACGCCGCCGACGGCCGTGGACATGTCCTTCACGGCGTTGAAGTCGGCCATGATGTAGTGGTTGATCTCCACGCCGGTGATGTGCTCCACCGTCCGCCAGGTGCAGCCCGCGTCCCGGCCCGAGACGCCGAGGCTCTCGTTGAAGCGGACGTCCTCACTGCCCGGTATCACCGTGGTGGAGCCGTCGGAGTTCCTGACCTCGCACTCGGGGATGTCGGTGATGAGGTCGCGGGGGATGCTCAGCCCGGTGGCGTGCTCGCGCTCGGCGGAGAAGTGCATCAGGACGGTGGTGTCGGCGCGCCCTGAGTCGCCCTCGTTGCCGTAGCCGGTGTTGCCCTCGCCGGTGCGGTCGTCGGTGCCGATGAAGAGGATGTTGACCGGCTCGCCGTCCTCGTACCCGGTGTCCTCGCCGACGACGTCGGTGGAGTCGATGTTGGCGTTCAGCCGCCACCACATGTATCCGACGACGGCGCAGCCCGTCAGCAGCAGCATCGTCAGGACGCCGCTGGTCCACATCAGCGCCTTCCGCTTGCGGCTGCGCCTCGGCTTCGGCTTGCGGCGGCTGTGCGGTGCGCGGCGGTCGCGCTGACCCGGGAGCGGGCGGTCGCGGTGGGCGCGCCGGCCCGGCGCGGCGGGGCCCGCGGGCGAGGCGGAGGAAGAGGAGGCGGAGGACGCGGACGAGGGGTCCTCGGCGGGCCGCGCGTCGCGCCTCTGTCGGGGCGGGGTGTTACGGCCGGTCGTCGTGGTGCGGGGGCCTCGCGCGTCCGGCGCCGCGTGGCCCGGCCGTCGGCCGCCCTGCCACCCCTGCGACCCGGACACCCTCAGCTCGTACTCGCCGGTGTTCGGGTTGTACACCCACTGGTCCGCCGGGTCGATCTCGCCGCCCCCGCCTCCAGGTCCCTGCGCCTCCACCGATCCGTGAGCCCTCCGCATGTGCCTTCTGGGGTTTCAGACGGCTCACACTAGCCCGGTGGTTCCCCGTACGGCGATGGCGGTGACGGATTCCACCCGGGAACAGCGGGGCAATGCTCCGATTAGTTCGTTTTTTCTGGAGGTTTGTCGCCGAGGGCCCAGCCGTTCACTCACACACGGTGGCGGCGTTTCCGCTCGCCGTCCGGGCCATGCCGCCCGTGGCCTCCCGCACGGCCGCGGGCCGGTCCTCGCGGAGCCGCGTGAACAGGTCGTTCGCGGCCGGCTGGCGCAGCACGTCACGGTCGGGATTCTCGGGATCGCTCCGACGAGGAATCGTAACGAATCGGAATTCGTTGGATGATACTGACTGAATCTCCCGCATCAGGTCGTACAACCCCACCAGCGACGCGATTTCCGCGTCAGTTGTGACGGATGAGGTCGCGGCGTCAAGCACGGGGAGGAGTTTCGCGGGGTTCATGAGGACGCCGTCGTCGGCGAGGGTGTCCACCAGCGCGCGGAGGAACTGCTGCTGGCGGGTGATGCGGGCGGTGTCGCTGCCGTCGGCGAGCTCCTTGCGGGCGCGGACGTACGCCAGCGCCTCCTCCCCGCTCAGGGTCTGCCGGCCGGCGGGCAGGCTCAGCCCGGCGGGCCGGTCGCGCACCGGCTCGCGCAGGCAGAGCTCGACGCCACCCACCGCGTCGACGATCCGGGCGAACGCCTCGAAGTCCACGATGACGTGGTGGTCCACGCGGATGTCCGTCAGCCTCTCCAGGGTGCGGATGGTGCAGGCGGCGCCGCCCGTCGCGTAGGAGGTGTTGAACGCGGCGCGCCGGGCCGGCTCGCGGGTGTCGCTCCCGGGGCGGGCGCAGCGGGGGATCTCCACCATCAGGTCGCGGGGGACGCTCACGGCCGTCGCGCTCCTGCGGTCGCCGGACAGGTGGAGCAGGATCACGGCGTCCGCGCGCGGCTCGCCGTCGCCCCGGGCGTCGGTGCCGATCAGCAGCAGGTTCTGCGCGCCGCCCGGCGCGGGGGGCGGGCGCTGCTCCTCGTGGCGCTCCAGCTCGGCGGCGGTCGTGGCGTCGGCCTCGATGCGGCCGTCGAGGCGGCGCACCAGGCCCCAGCCGAGCACGGTGGTCACGAGCAGACCCGTCGTCAGGAAGAGGGCCAGTGCCAGCACCGTGCGCCGTGGCCAGCGGCGCCCGCCGGGACCGGCTCCTGTTCGGGCCCCGGCCCAAGCCCCGGCTCCGTTCGCCTCGCCCTCGCCGTTCCCGCCGCCGCGTCCGGCCGCGGCTGTCGTGGCGGTCGGGGCGGTCGTCGTGCGGGAGCGGGTGACGAGCAGGCGGGCCCACCGCCTCGGACCGCGGGGCCGCCGCGGGCCGCGCGGAGCCCACAGCGCCCGCAGCGCCCGCAGGCCCCGAGGGCCGCCCTCGCCGCGCTGACGGGGGTGGCTACGGTCGGGGACGGGCTGGCGCGGGACCCTCATGACTACGATCCTGGGGGTGTCGGTCACCCCCCGCCACCGTCACTCGGCGAAGTGGGTGATGCGCTCGCTGGCCACGCGGGCGGCGCGCACGGCCGCGTCGAGGTCCGTCGCGTTCCGGCACAGCACGACCGAGGCGCCCGCGGCGAGCGGTGCGAACAGGCCCGCCGACACCCCCTCCCACCGGTCGTAGTCCAGCAGCGACATGACGCGGTCGCCCGGCCTCAGCCCCCGCTCGGCGGCGTCGGCCCGCGCCAGCTCGACGACCTGGCGTCCGGTCAGCTCCCGTCCCCCGACGACCAGGGCGGAGTCCTCGGGCCCCGGCGGGTCGTATGAGGTGAAGGCGTCGGGCTGGCCGGGCGCCGCGGTGGCGTAGTCGGTGAAGCCCTCCGGCGGCAGGGGGAAGCGCGTCCCGAGCGGGCGCAGGCTGAGCGCCACCCGCTCGCCGGCGCAGGCCCGCGCCTCGTCGAGCCGCTCGGGGCCGCTCACCACGAGGTCCGTCGTGGCCGGGTCGCCGTCGATCTCGGCGACGACGCCGGTGGCGGCGCAGGCCAGCAGCCACGCGGCGGTCTGCCAGTGCGCCGGCAGCAGGAGCGCCAGGCGGTCGCCGCGCTCGGCGGCGAGCTCGTCCTGGAGGAGGTTCGCGGTCTTCGCCACCCAGTTGCCGAGGGTGGCGACGGACAGCTCCACGCGCTCGCCGGTGGCGTCGTCGTAGTAGGTCACCAACGGGCGGGAGGCGTCCGCGGCGAGGGCGGAACGCAGCAGGTCGGCGGGGGTGGGGTCGGTGGCGTTCATCGCCGTCAGGGTACGTGGCGGCGGCCACCGGGGAGCGGCGACGGAAACATCATCCGGGTTATTCCAAATGGACAGTTATATGTTGGTATGTCAAATATCAGTGACATGCGTTCCTTCCTACCGCGTTCTCTGCCTGGTTCTCTGATGACCCGTACGACGCTCGGCGCCTGCGCCGTCGCCCTGACCGTTCCACTGTTCGTGCCCCTCGGAGCCGCCGCCGAGCCCGCGGCCGGCCCCGCGTCCGCCCCCGTCGCCGTGGAGGCCGTGGATGCCGTGGCGGCCGTGGACGCCTCCGACGCCTCTTCCGACACCGCCGCCACCACCGCCGCGGCGGCGGCCGTCCAGTCGTTCGCCCTCACGCCCACGGCCTCCACCGAGACCGCCACGGCCGCCGCCTGGACGGCCGGCGGCGCGGCCGCCCCGGCGGGCTCACTGACCCTGCCGGCCACGAGGACGGAGCCGTTCTCCCTGCTCGGCGTCGTGTGGACCAACCCCGAGGCGACCCTCGACGGCGTGGTGGAGGTCCGCACCCGGGCGCGGAAGTCCGGCACCTGGTCGCGGTGGCGGACGCTGCCGACCACCGCCGAGCACGCCCCCGACGAGAACACCGCCGAGTCCGGCGACCCCGACCTGCGCGGCGGCACCACGCCGCTGTGGGTGGGCGAGTCGGACGGCGTCGAGGTGCGGGTGACGACCCCCGACGGCGAGACCACCGTCGGGCTCCCGGAGGGGATGCGACTGGAGCTCGTCGACCCGAACGAAGCGGAGGCGGCGGACGGCGAGGCGGTGGTGGAGGTCGTCGAGCCCGAGCTGCCCGAGGCGGAACTGCCCACGGTCGACTCGGCGCCGACGGCCGGCGACCACGTCGGGCCACGGCCGCCCATCGTCACGCGCTCCGGCTGGGGCGCGGACGAGAGCCTGCGCGAGTCCGGCTTCGTCTACACCGACCGGGTGCGCACCGCCTTCGTCCACCACACGGCCGGCAGCAACAGCTACACGTGCAAGAACGCGCCGGCCGTCATCCGGTCGATCTACGTGTACCACACACAGAGCCTGGGCTGGCGCGACGTCGGCTACAACTTCTTCGTCGACCGCTGCGGCACGATCTACGAGGGTCGGGCCGGCGGCGTGATCGAGCCCGTGATGGGCGCCCACACCTACGGCCACAACCACAACAGCATGGGCGTGGCCGTGCTGGGCACCTACAGCGACACCAAGCCGAGCAAGCGGGCGATCGAGGGCGTCGCGAAGATCACGGCCTGGAAGCTCGGCCTCTACGACGTCAACCCCTCCCGCTCCCAGGTGCGGATCTCCGGCGGCGGCAAGTGGCCCGCGGGCACCGAGGTGCGGCTGGACAACATCTCGGGACACCGCGACGGTTACGCCACCGAGTGCCCCGGGAAGCGCCTCTACGACGCGCTCCCCGCGATCCGCGACCTCGCCACCCGGCTCCAGGGCCGCAAGGGCTGAAACGACGCGCCGCGCGACACCGGGCGCGACACCACGGCGGGGCCCTGTCCGGGGGAACATCCCAGGCAGCGCCCCGCCGTGGCATAGCCTTGCCTGCCATGCCGGCACTCCACCCCCCCATGGACACCGACACCCCCACCGACCTCCCCACCAACGGCTCCACCGACAGCTCCACCGAGGTCCGCGCCGAGTTCCTCGCCGACGCGGACGCCGACGCCGACGCCGTCGTGCCCCGCGCCGACGTTCCCACCCACCCGCACCCCGACGGGCGCCACGACGCGCGGCGCGACGCGGACGGCGCTCTCCGTGTCGTGGCCCACGGCGCCACCCCCCACGCCGTCGCCCCTGACGCCGTCGCCCCTCACCTCGACCCACACCTCGACCCACACCTCGCCCCGCACGTCGACCCGCACGTCGACCCCCGCTCCGGCCTCGACGTCGAGCCCCACCGCCACGCCGCCGACGCCCCGCGCGAGCGCCGCTGGACCCCGCCCGACCCGTACGACCTGCACCGCACCGTCAGCGTCCTCGGCCGAGGCCCGTACGACCCGGCCTTCCGCATCGCCCGCGACGGCAGCGTCTGGCGGGCCACCCGCACCCCCGAGGGCGCCGCCACCCTCCGTCTCGTGCCCGGCGCCGGCCCCGGCCGGAGCCTGCACGCCACCGCCTGGGGCCCGGGAGCCGACTGGATCCTCGACCAGCTCCCCACCCTCCTCGGCGCCGACGACGAGCCCGACGCCTTCGCGCCCCTCGCCGCGCACCACCCCCTCCTCGCCGAGGCCTTCCGCCGCCACCGCGGCCTGCGGCTGGTCCGCACCGGGCTGGTCCTGGAGGCGCTGATCCCCTCGATCCTCGAACAGCGGGTCACCACCCACGACGCGTACCGGGCGTGGCGGATGCTGCTGCGCCGCTTCGGCGAGCCCGCCCCCGGGCCGGCCGGGGCGATCGGCGGACGCGACGCGATGTTCGTGATGCCCGAGCCGCGCGTCGTCTCCCGCGTCCCCTCCTGGGAGTGGCACCGGGCCGGCGTCGACGGCCAGCGCTCCTCCGCCGTGCTGCGCGCGGTACGGCTGGCGCGGCGTCTGGAGGAGGCGGCGGCGATGGCGCCCGAGGACGCCATGACGCGGCTGCGCGCCGTGCCCGGCATCGGCCCGTGGACGGCGGCGGAGACGGTGCAGCGCAGCAACGGGGCACCCGACGCGATCACCATCGGCGACCTGCACCTGCCCGGCATCGTCGGCTACGCGCTGACGGGCCGGCGCGGCGCCGACGACGCCCGCATGCTGGAGCTGCTCGCGCCCTACGCCGGCCAGCGGTACCGCGCCGCCCGCCTCGTCCTCCTCACGGGCCGCGCCCCGGCGCGCCGCGCACCGCGCGCGCCGCACGCGAACATCGCCCGACTGTGACGAGCGTTACACCGGTGCCGCGAGGGCTCACGCCGGCGGCGGGTCAACCGCGGTTTGCATCAGGTCTGCCACATTCCCCCACCCCGTCTTCCCCAGTCACCTGCCCGAGCAGGCAGACTTCAGGTCATGAGCGACTGGCCCGACGGATGGACCGAGAACAACCGCAGGGGTACCCCGCCGCCGCCCGAGGGTGCCCGGGTGATGCCCCACGTACAACGCGCTCAGCCCCCCACGCCTCCGGGCCCGCGCGTCCCCACGCACGACCGTTACGCCGACGACGCGTACGGTGGCCAGCGGGGTGACCAGCGGGCCACGTACGACTCGGGGTACAACGAGGGCCAGGTGTACCGGGGCGCCCGCCGCCCCCAGGGCCCGCAGCCGCCCACGCCGCCCCAGGACCCGTACGGCGACCCCGACGACGCCGAGCCGCGCCAGCGGAACTGGCCGCGTCGCGTCGCGTACTCCGCCCTGGCCCTGGTCCTGGTCCTGGTGATCGTCGCCACCGGCAGCTTCTTCTGGGCCGACAGCAAGCTCCGCCGCGAGGTCGACCTCTCGCTCGTCGAGGACCGCCCCGAGCCGGGCGAGGGCACCAACTACCTGATCGTCGGCTCCGACAGCCGGGCGGGCCTCAGCGAGGAGGAGCAGCAGGAGCTCCACACCGGAAGCACCGCCGGCCAGCGCACCGACACGATGATCCTGCTCCACGTGGGCGACAACGGGAACACCATGGTCAGCCTGCCGCGGGACTCGCTGGTCACCATCCCGGAGTTCACCGGCTCCACCTCGGGCAACCGCATTCCCGCCAGCGAGGGCGTCAAGCTCAACGAGGCCTACGCCGACGAGGGCCCGTGGCTGCTGGTGCGCACCGTCGAGTACAACCTGGACCTGCGCATCGACCACTACCTGGAGATCGGCTTCGGCGGCTTCGCCAACGTCGTCGACGCGCTCGGCGGCGTCGAGATGTGCTTCGACGAGCCGATACGCGACCGGAACTCCGGCGCCGACTTCGACGCCGGCTGCCACAATCTCGACGGCGCCGAGGCGCTGGCCTTCAACCGCCAGCGCTACCAGGAGGACCTCGGCGACCTGGGCCGCACCCAGAACCAGCAGGAGTTCCTCAGCGTCATCTCCGACAAGGCCGCCTCGCCGTCGATGATCCTCAACCCGTTCCGCCTCTACCCGGCGGGCGGCGCCGTCCTCGACTCGCTGATCGTGGACAAGGACATGAGCCTGTGGGACCTGCGCTCGGTCTTCTTCGCGATGCGGGACGCCAAGCGCATGAACATGCCCGCCAGGGACTTCGCCGTCCACTGGGACGAGAACCGCGTCGAGCAGCTCGTGGAGCAGCTGCGCAACGACGAGCCCGTCACCGTCAGCGACGAGCTGGGCGACTTCTGACCGCGGGCGGGTCCCGCCGGCCGCCCCTCTCGGCCTGTCGTCGCCTGTCGTCCCGTCGTCAGGCGGCGCAGAGACAGAAGGGGTGGCCGGCGGGGTCCGCGTAGACCCGCCAGTCGCGTTTGCCGCCGTCGTCGTCCTGCAGCAGGCGTGCGCCGAGCGCGATCACCCGCTTCTCGGCCGCGTCCATCTCGTCCCGGGGGACGTCGAGGTCGAGGTGGAACTGCTGACCGTGCTCGGTGCCGGGCCACTGCGGCGGCCGGTGTCCCTCGGAGCGCTGGAAGGCCAGCTGTCGCCCGTGCGGCCCATTGAGCTCGATCCAGTCCTCACCGTCGCCGAAGGGGCCGGCGGTCACCTCCCAGTCGAGCACGGCCGCGTAGAACTCGGCGAGCCTGCGCGGGTCCGGGCAGTCCAGCACGGTGACGCCCATGGTCGCTATGGCCATGACACACTCCTCCCGTCGTTACCGTTTCAGCGGCTCTACTGGTAACCGCTGAGTTACCTCATCATCAGCCATTGCCGGTAACGTCGCAACCGTGCCGGAGCGACCCATCCCCAGCGGTCTCGTCCTCGTCATGGACCTGATCAACACCCTCGACATCGAGAAGGGCGAGGACGCCCTCGCCACTCCCGGCGGGCGGGAGAAACTCCGCCGTGCCCACGGTCTCACCGAACTCGCGGGTCTGCCCGCGGAGGCGGTGCCGGAGCTCCAGCGGCTCCGGGAGGTCCTGCGGGCCGCCTGCCGCCTCCACGACGGGCCGTCCGATCCCGGACGGCGGCCGGCGGCCGCCCGGGGCGCCCAGGTCGCCTCGGTCGCGGTCGCCCCGGCCCCGATGACCTTGGCGCCGCTGCCCGCCTCCGTGGTCCTCCACCTCTCCCCCACGGGCGATGCCACCCTCCTCCCCGCCCCGGGCCTGACGGCGGTCGAGACGCTGACGGCGCGCGTCGCCGCGGCCGTCGCCGCGGCCGACGCGGACGGCACGTGGCGGCGGCTCAAGGTGTGCGAGGCCGACACCTGCCAGTGGGCGTACTACGACCACAGCCCGGCGCGGCGCCGTCGCTGGTGCTCGATGCAGGTCTGCGGCGCCCGCGCCAAGATGCGCACCTACCGGGCCAGCCGCTCGGGCCGTGACACGGACCGAGCGGCGGGCGGGGCTCCGGGCGGCCTCGGCACGGGGAGCCGCTGACCCCGGGGCTCCCCGACGCGGGCCCCGTCTCGGCGAGGGCCCCGGCACGGGTGCTCCCCGGCGCGAAGGCGACCGGGCAGAGGCGACCGGCGCGTGGCGACCGGCGGCGGAGTCCTCAGACACCCGCCTGTTCGTCGGCCGAGACCGCCTGCGACTGGAGCTCGCCCAGCACGGCGCTCACGTCGCTGTCGTGCTGGAGGGCGCTGCCGATCTCCTGGCCGATCAGGGCCGCCACCCGGGACCACGAGGCCTTGCCCACGGGATGGAAGGTGGCCGAGGGCAGGTCCTCCAGGAAGGGCACGAGGTGCGCCGGATCACCGCTCTCGGTGATCCGCAGCGTGGCGTCGGTGGTGACCGGCAGCATGTCGTAGTCCTCGGCGAAGCTCGGCACGCTCTCGCTGCCGAAGACGTACCGCAGGAAGGTGCCGATCTGCTCCCCCCTGCCGTTCTGGTTGAAGGCGAGGACCCACGACGCCTCGCCCAGGGTGGAGGGGACGGGCTCGACCCGGCCGGGCGGGGTGGCCGTGCCGTAGTCGATGTTCGCCTCGCCGGCCTGCCGGGTCAGCAGCGGGTCGCCCAGGACCATGCCGACGGTGCCCGCGGCGAAGTCCTCGTAGGCCCGCTCGCGGCTGACGGCCGCGGGCTGGCTGCCGCCGTTGAGCCCGGTGGCGACCAGCTCGTCCCGCAGCCAGGTGAAGGCCTCCACGTTCGGCTGGGAGTCCAGGGCGTACCGTCCGCCGCGGTCGGTGACGCCGCCACCGCCGCAGAGCATCCACAACTCGGCCTCCGCGTACGCCTCGTCGTGGCCGAACGGGGTGGCGAAGGGCACGTTGACGCCGGAGGTCCGCAGGGCGGAGGCCATCCGGAGCAGCTCGCCCCAGTCGCGCGGCGGCTGCCCGGGGTCCAGGCCGGCCTCCTCGAAGAGCGTGCGGTTGTAGTACAGGCGCCAGGTCATGGAGGCGAACGGCATCCCGTACTGGACGTAGTTCACCTCACCCGCCCGCAGGATGGAGGGGATGAAGTCCGCGAGCTGCGGGATGGGGAGCATCTCGTCCGCGCGGTGGAGCTCCTCGGCGAGGGCGAAGTCGGCGAAGGCCGATATCTGCGCGACGTCGGGCGCCTGGCCCTCCTCGACCATGCGCGCGACCTCGATGTTCGCGTCCTGCCACTGGATGACGGAGACCTCGACGTCGATGTCGGGGTGCTCGCCGCGGAAGCCCTCGACCACCTCACGCCAGAACCGCTCGGCGCCGCCGGAGCCGTCGGCCGAGCCGTGCTCCGTCGCGACCAGCCGGAGCGGGCCGTCCTTCGAGGATCCCCCGCCGCCACAGCCCGTCCCCGTCACGCCCAGGGCACCCGCCCCCGCGACCGACGCCGTGATGCCAAGGAAACGCCGACGGTCCACGCGGGCCGCCCCTCTCGTCGGTGACCCCGAAGGGCCAGTCGTCTGCAAGTCCTCCTGCGGCGGCCCCGCCCGGGGCCGCCTCCGCCCTCCCCCGCGCCCGCCGCCGCCCCGTCCTTGGTCCGTCCGGCTCCCGCGACGCGACGGTCGCGCGGACCGCGGGAGCCGGACGGCCGGGTGGGGTGTCAGCGGGCCGGCCCGGTCAGTTCACCGAGGCCGAGAACGAGTTCACGCCGAGGCCGACACCACCCTCCCACGGCTCGAAGCCGGCCTGGAGGCTCGTGAGGTACCACTGCTCGGTCGCGAGGCCCTCCGCGATGGCCCGGTCGATGAAGTCCATGGCGTCAAAGCTGTAGCTGCTCATCGCCGAGGGCGCTATGAACGAGATCACGTTGTTGGCGCCGTTGCTGCCCTCCCAGACCTCCCAGCTCTGTCCCGCGACGGTCGCGGTGCCGGTCTGCGAACCGATCGGCTGGATCGGGCCGACACGGTTGAGCCAGATCATGATCTCGGTCTGGCTGACCCCGTCCGTCTTCGGCGTCGGGTCGAGCCAGATGTCGTAGGAGGCGTTGTACACCGCGTTGTTCACGTAGGTGTACGAGATGTTCGTGGGGGCGCTGGAGATCGAGCTCAGCTGGCGCGGCAGGTTGGTGCCCGGCGAGCAGTTCGAGTAGTGGCAGCCGAGGTAGACCGACGGGTACGACTTCGGCGCGCCACTCGTGGAGGAACTGCCGTCCGCCTGCGTGACCTGGAAGCCGGAGTTGCTCACGCTGATGCACTGCGGCTGGCTGGTGCCCCAGGCGTTGTTCTGCACCACGTAGGTGCCCTGGATGACGGTGGTCCCGTACTTCTCACAGATCTGGACCTGTGCCTGCGAGGTCTGCGTCGTCGTCACGAAGGCGACGATCGACCCGACCGCCACCAGGATCGCGACCGCCGCGGAGCGTACGCGGGATGTCATGGTGCTCCTTCGGTTGTGGGGGGATGCGGTGCTCGTACTCGTGGGAGCGCTCCCAAGGGCCCATGTGCGCCGGACTCTATGGGCAGCCACGCCCGATGGCAAGACGACGCACACGCCGCGACGCCGGGTTCGCGGCGTGGCTCGCGGCCGGGCTCCGCGCGGGCGGCGAGGTGCCGACGGGTGCCGTGACACGTCGGCCGCGCGCCCGCCCGGCGCGCCCGCGCCCCGCGTGGCGGCCCCCTCGCCCCGCCTGTCCCCGCCTGACCCCGCCCCGCCTACGCCGTCGGCCGCCCCAGGGCCCGGTACCTCCAGTCGGCCTTCCGCCACGCGGTGGGGTCGAGGGTGTTCCGCCCGTCGAGCACGTTGCGCTCGGAGACGAACTCGCCCAGCGCCGCCGGGTCCAGCTCGCGGAACTCACGCCACTCCGTCAGGTGCAGCACGGCGTGGGCGCCGTTGACCGCCTCCGCCGCCGACGGCGCGTACCGCAGGGTCGGGAAGAGGGCCCGCGCGTTCTCCATGGCCTGCGGGTCGTAGACCGTGACCGCGGCGCCCTGGAGGTGGATCTGGCCCGCGATGTTCAGGGCGGGCGAGTCCCGCACGTCGTCGGAGTCCGGCTTGAAGGCGGCGCCCAGGACCGCGATGCGCTTGCCGATGAGCGAGCCGCCGACGGTCTCCCGGGTCAGCTCGACCATGTGGCCGCGGCGGCGCATGTTGATCGAGTCGATCTCGCGGAGGAAGGAGAGCGCCTCGGCGGCGCCGAGCTCGCCGGCGCGGGCCATGAAGGCGCGGATGTCCTTGGGCAGACAGCCGCCGCCGAAGCCGATGCCGGCGCGCAGGAACTTGCGGCCGATCCGGTCGTCGTACCCGAGGGCCTCGGCCAGCCGCAGCACGTCGCCGCCGGCGGCCTCGCAGATCTCGGCCATCGCGTTGATGAAGGAGATCTTGGTGGAGAGGAAGGCGTTGGCCGCCGTCTTGACCAGCTCGGCGGTGGGCAGGTCGGTGACGAGGAAGGGCGAGCCCTCGGCGACCGGCGTGGCGTACACCTCACGCAGCAGCCGCTCGGCCAGCTCGCCCGCCGCCCCCGCCGCCACGCCGATCACGATGCGGTCGGGGTGCAGGGTGTCCTCGACCGCGAAGCCCTCGCGCAGGAACTCCGGGTTCCACGCCAGGGCCACCTCCTCACCGGCCGGGGCCAGCTCGGCCAGCCGCCTCGCGAGCCGGGCGGCGCTGCCGACCGGGACCGTGGACTTGCCGACGACCAGGGCCGGGCGGGTCAGGTGGGGGGCGAGGGAGTCGATCGCGGCGTCCACGTAACTCATGTCGCAGGCGTACTCGCCGGCGCGCTGCGGGGTGTTGACGCAGACGAAGTGGACGTCGCCCGCCTCGGCGGCCTCGGCGTAGGAGGTGGTGAAGGTCAGCCGCCCCGAGGAGCCCTCCAGGCCGGCGACGTGCCGGCGCAGCAGCTCCTCCAGCCCCGGCTCGTACATCGGGGCTCTGCCGGCGGCCAGCGCCTCGGTCTTCTCCGGGTTCACGTCGAGGCCCGTCACGGTGAACCCCAGCTCCGCCATGGCGGCGGCGTGTGTGGCGCCGAGGTATCCGGTGCCGATGACGGTGATCCTGGGCCGGCTGGGTCGGGTGGACATGTGCGCTCCTGGAGGGGGAGGGTGGAGGTCCGGCGGGGTCCGAGGTGATCCGCGCCCAGACTAGACGGGGTCGCCGGGTCGGCAAGCTCACCTATCCACAGCCGCCGCGGATTCGTAGGATCAAGTTACTTAACAGTCGTTAGCAGGAGAGCACGAGGAGATGACCGTGGCAGGAGCCGCAGACTTCGACCTCTACCGGCCGGCCGAGGAGCACGAGGCGCTTCGCGAGTCGGTGCGCGCGCTGGCCGAGGCGAAGATCGCCCCGCACGCCGCCGAGGTGGACGAGGAGGGTCGCTTCCCCCAGGAGGCGCTCGACGCGCTGGTCAGCAACGAACTGCACGCCGTGCACGTGCCGGAGGAGTTCGGCGGCCCCGGCGCCGACGCCCTGGCCACGGTGATCGTCATCGAGGAGGTGGCACGCGTCTGCGCCTCCTCCTCCCTGATCCCGGCGGTCAACAAGCTGGGCTCCATGCCGCTGGTGCTCTCCGCCTCCAAGGAGCTCAAGGAGCGGTACCTCGCCCCGCTGGCGCGGGGCGCGTCGATGTTCTCCTACTGCCTCTCCGAGCCGGACGCCGGCTCGGACGCGGGCGGCATGAAGACCCGCGCCGTCCGCGACGGCGACCACTACGTGCTCAACGGCGTCAAGCGCTGGATCACCAACGCCGGTGTCTCCGACTTCTACACGGTCATGGCCGTGACCGACCCGGAGAAGCGCACGCGCGGCGGCATCTCGGCCTTCGTCGTCGAGAAGGACGACGAAGGCGTCTCGTTCGGCGCCCCGGAGAGGAAGCTCGGCATCAAGGGCTCCCCCACCCGCGAGGTCTACCTGGACAACGTGCGGATCCCGGCCGAGCGAATGATCGGCGCCGAGGGCACCGGCTTCGCCACCGCGATGCGCACGCTCGACCACACCCGCATCACGATCGCCGCCCAGGCACTGGGCATCGCGCAGGGCGCCCTCGACTACGCCAAGGGGTACGTGCGCGAACGCAAGCAGTTCGGCAAGCCGGTCGGGGACTTCCAGGGCGTGCAGTTCATGCTCGCCGACATGGCGATGAAGCTGGAGGCCGCCCGCCAGCTCACCTACGCCGCCGCGGCCCGCTCCGAGCGCGAGGACGCGGACCTGACGTTCTTCGGCGCCGCCGCGAAGTGCTACGCCTCGGACGCGGCCATGGAGATCACCACCGACGCGGTCCAGCTCCTCGGCGGCTACGGCTACACCCGCGACTACCCGGTGGAGCGGATGATGCGCGACGCCAAGATCACGCAGATCTACGAGGGCACGAACCAGGTCCAGCGGATCGTGATGGCGCGGAACCTCCCCTAGGGCTCGCGGGTCGGAGCCACGCGGTCGTACGCCGGCGATCTCTAGGGCCCTGAACGGCCCCGAACGGCCCCGAACCGACTCCGAACGGCTCTGACCGCTCTGGGCGGCCGTCGGGCTGGGGAATCCCGGACGCCCCGAGGACACCCACCGACCCGCGGCCCGGGCAGACACAAGGACCCCCGGCACCGTGCCGGGGGTCCGTACCCGGTGTCGAGCAGTCCGTTCCGACAGATCGGCCGCCCGGGTCATCCTCACACCGTCACGAGTTCAGTCCCGGTCGGCGTCGTCGGGGGATCGGACGATGTGCGGGATACCGGCGGGACCGCAGATCCAGTGGGCGTCCATTCCGGCTGGGAAAGGCTCCAGTTCGTCCTGGGTGGCGATGCCGTGCGCGGCGAGGTGTGCCGTCGCCTGGTCGACGTCGTCGGTGAACAGCTCCAGCCACAGCTCGGCGTGCGAGTAGTTGTCAACACGGTCGAACCACAACGTCACCGGACCGAACCGCGTCGAGGCGCTCTGTGCGACGCCCTCGGTGGCGGCTTGGCCGCTCGCGTCGGTCACCTCCATGCCCAGCACGTCGCGGTAGAAGGCGAGGGTTCGGTCGTACTGTGCCTTGGGGAGCTTCATGGCGATGTTGTGGCCGCCGCGGAAGGTCGGGCTCATGATTCATTTCTCCTCTGTCTGGTCGAGATGGTCACGCAGGAGGCCCAGGTGGCCGTCCCAGTCCCGCGCGAGCGCGGCGAGGAACGACTGGGCCACGGCCACCGGTCCGGCGTGGAGGCGGTAGCGGATCCGGCGCCGTTCCCCGGCCTCGGCCCGGACCAGTCCGGCGTCGGCCAGCAGGCCGAGGTGTTTGGCGATCGCCTGCCGCGAGATGGGCAGCCGCTCGGCCAGGTCGGTCGCGGTCGCCGGTCCGCGCGTGGCGAGTTGGGCGAGGATGCCGCGTCGGGTGGGGTCGGCCAGGGCGGTGAAGACCTCCTGGGCGATCGACTCGGCGTCGGGGTGGTCAGGCGGCGGCATCGAGATACTCCGCCAGCTCCGCCAGCTCCGTCCGCCAGCCCGTGACGTTGGCTTCGTAGGCGTCGGCCAGGCCGTCGGGCAGCTGGGCGAAGCCGGTCTCCACGACGGTGAGCCGGGTGCCCGTGGGCCTCGCCTCCAGTGTGAACTCCACAAGGGTTCGGCGCGGGTCGGAGGGGGGCAGCCCTTCGATCGCCCACGTGTAGGAGAAACGGTGTGGCGGATCGACGACCTGGATCCACAGGGTGTGTTCCACGCCGTCGTTCCACCGCACCCGGGCCAGGCCGCCGGGGCGCAGGTCGTCGATCTCGGCGCTGGAGCCGAACCAACCACCGAGACCTCGGGGGGTGGTCAGTGCCGCCCACACCTTCTCTCGCGGATGGCGAAGTTCGAGCACGCGCTCGATCCGATCCGGTACGGGCATGCGCCCCCCCTTGCGTATGGCGACTCATCGACCCCCGGACAGTATCGCAACCAATTGGTTGCGACAAGTGCCCCCAATCCACCGGTGAGGGGTGAAGCAGTGTGAGGACACCAGACACCGGACGCCTCCACACGGGTTCCCCCGAGGCATGTGCCGCTCTCCGACCCCAACGTCTCAGCTGGAACACGGGCCCGTCGGAGTGGCGGGCCTTCGGCTTCCAGACGGCCCCGCGCCGTCCGCGCGGCGCCGTCCCAACGCGGTCACCCCCCGTCGCGGGACGACCTGCGGCTCGCCCCGACTTGCTCCTTCCTGCCGCGACGTCGCGGACACGTCCTAGGGCAGCGTCACGGCCACCGGGGAGTACCAGGGCACGGTCGTGGCCTGGGGCTCGGCCGTTCCGCACAGGGCGCGTTCGAGGTGGCGGAACATCGCGGCGTCGGCGGCGTGCAGGACGACGTTCCCCTCCTCGTCGAGGGTCTGGTACCGCTCCAGGTTGATCCCGACGGCGGCCTGCCGCTCGCCATCGGGGCTGGTGTACGCCACGCTGAAGGCGCCCAGCGTCGTGCCGCTGTGGCCCCAGAACGTGCCGCAGCTGAACTCCCACGGGGAGATGCCGAGCCCGTACCCGGCCAGTTCGGGCGGCGCGCCCTCGACGGGCACGGTCTGAAGCATCTGCTCCAGCTCCGCGGGCTCCAGCAGACGGCCGTCGAAGAGGGCGGCGAAGAAGCGGTTGAGGTCCTCCATCGTCGAGACGAGGCCGTAGGAGATCCAGCCCCAGGAGGCGTTGTAGACGGCGTAGTCGCGGGGCGGGTCGATCAGGCCGTACCACGCGTCGTACATCCGCGCGTGGGGCCCCTCCAGGAACTCCGTCTCCGGGAGGTAGGTGTCCTCCAGCCCGGCGCGCTCGACGACGTGCTCGGCGAGGTACCGCCCGGCGTCGGTCCCGGTCACGCGCTCCAGCAGCAGGCCGGCGATGACGTAGTTGGTGTTGGAGTAGAAGAAGCGCTCGCCGGGGGCGTCCACCGCGGGGGCCGCCAGGCCCATGCGGGCCAGCTCCTCTGGCTCCGCCTCGCGGAAGCGGTTCTCGCGGAGGCTGGCCGTGGAGTCCTCCGTGAGGGAGGGGAACGCGGCCGCGAGGTACTCGTTGATGCCGCTCGTGTGGTTGAGCAGCATGCGGACGGTGACCGCCGGGTCCATGCCCTCGGCCACGAGCTCCGGCAGGTACGCGGCCACGGGCGCGTCGAGGTCGATCCGTTCCTCGCCGACGAGTTGGAGGACGGCCACGGCGGTGAAGGTCTTGCTGATGCTGCCGATCCGGTGGTGCATGTCGGGCGCCATGGGCCGCCCGGTGTCGACGTCGGCCACGCCGGCCGCGCCCTGCCAGTGGGTGGTGCCGTCGCGCACGGCGGAGTAGGCCCCGGGGACGCCCGCCTCGGGGACGGCCTGGAGCGTCGCGTCCAACGAGGGGAGCGCCGGTGGACGCGCCTGTGAGGGCGAGGACGACGGTGGGCCGGCGGCGAGCGCGGCGAGCGCCGCGGCGGCGAGCGCCAGCCCGCACGCGCGGCGCGGGAAGGACGGGGTGGCGGAAGCCCTGCGTGTGCGCATGCCGCCAGCCTTTCCCGCCGTGGCCGCGCGCCCACGCGTCCTCACGCGGGACGGCCGCGTGGTTCACCCCGTTGGCGTGCCGCCAGGACGCGTGCGCGATCCCGACCGTGAGGGCGGGGCGCGCGACGTGGTGGGCGGGACCGCGCTCGACGGTCCGTCGTCACCCTGAGGTCGTTGCACCCTACATCCATGTAACACGCCGTAGCACGGGCGACATTCGGCCGACATCCGCACTGCCTAACGTCCACGGCCGGCACCCGCGCACGGAAGGACCCACCACATGCGCCACCCCACGCGTACACCGGACCGGCGGACGTTCCTCGGACTGGCCACGGCGGCCGGCGCCGCCGCGTTGCTCTCGGCGACCGGGACGGCGGGGTCGGCGGCTGCCGCGGCACCCGCCCGGCGGCCGGGCAGCGCGGGCGGCGCGGGTAGCGTGGGTGGGGTGACGGAGCCCGACCCGACGGTCTGGCGGGAGTACGGCCGCCCCCTGGTGCCGCCGTCCTCCCGTGGCCCCCTGCGGGGACTCGACGTCGCCGTCAAGGACCTGTTCGCCGTCGAGGGCCACCGGATCGGCGCCGGGAACCCGGCCTGGCTCGCGCAGAGCGAGCCCGAGACGGCCTCGGCACCGGCCGTCGCCGCCCTGCTCGCGGCGGGCGCCTCGGTGGCCGGGATCGCGCGGACCGACGAGTTCGCCTACAGCCTGGCCGGCACCAACGGCCACTACGGCACGCCGCCCAACCCCCAGGCGCCCGAGCGCATCTCCGGCGGCTCGACCTCGGGCCCCGCCAGCGCGGTCTCGTTGCGCCAGGCGGACATCGCCCTCGGCACCGACACCGGCGGATCGGTCCGCATCCCGGCCTCCTACCAGGGCCTGTACGGGATCCGCCCCACGCACGGCGCGGTCTCCACGGCCGGGCTGCTGCCGCTGGCCCCCTCGTTCGACACCGTGGGCTGGCTGACCAGGGACGCGGCGACGCTGCGCGCCGTCGGCGAGGTCCTGCTGCCCGGCGGCGGACGGTCCTCCCGGGCCGCCGCGTCCGAGGTGCTCCTGAGCCAGGAGCTCGTCGACGTGGCCGACCCGGAGGTCGCCTCCTCGGTGCGCCGCGCCGTGGCCCGCTGGCGCGCCGCCGACCTGCCGTCGGTGCGCGGTGTCCGCTTCGACGCGTCGGTGCTGCCCGAGTGGGTGCGGGCCTTCCAGACCAGGCAGGCGGTGGAGGCGTGGCGTTACTGGGGCCCGTGGATCTCGGAGCACTGGGACACGCTCAACCCCGACGTGCGGTCCCGGTTCGAGCGCGCCGCGACGTACACGGAGGACGACCTCACGGCGGCCGATGCCGTGCTGCGCGAGGCGAGGGGGCGGCTGGACGAGGTGCTCGGCGACCGGGTGCTGCTGCTCCCGTCCGCCTCGTCCGTCGCGCCGACCCGCGAGGAGGCGTCGATCGGCGGTCCGGTGATCGAGGCGGCGCGTGCCCAGACGTTCCAGCTCACCTGCATCGCGGGGATCACGGGGCGCTGCGCCGTCAGCGTCCCGGTCCGCGGCGCGAACGGGCGGACGGCGCCGCGCGGGCTGTGCCTGGTCGGGCCGCGGGGTGGCGACCGAGGGCTGCTCGACCTCGCGGTGGCGGCGGCGGAGGCCCGCGTCGCGCGGTGAGCCTCGCGGGTCGGCGGGGGCGGGGCACCCGCCGGCTCAACGGCCGGCGCGGCGGCGCCGTGCGGCCTCGGCGGCCGGGCGGCGGGGGACCGACGGCGTCGACGACGGTAACGGCGACGTCGACGGAGACGGCGGTGCCGACGGAGACGGCGACGGCGACTTCGGAGACGGCGACTTCGGTGACGGCTCGGCCGGGGCCGGGGCCGGGGACCCCACCGCCGCGAGCCAGGCGGTGCGGAGCCGGTCGAGTTCGGCGCGCTCGGCCGCGCTCCACCGCCGGCCGCGGCGGGCGCGGACGTAGGCGCGGATCGCCTCGTTCAGGACGGTCGGGTCGGGGCACCCGTCGTGGTGACACGCGGTGAGGGTCATGGCGTGGTTCCCGGGGACGGTGGTCGGCTGCGGGTCGTGAGTCCGCGTCGGGCGGTGGGCCCTCGGGGACTCATCCGAAGGAGGAGGCGGGCAGGTCGGCGGCGTGGTCCGGCGGCGTGAGGGAGCCCCGGCCGCTCTGGGCGGCGCGCCACAGCTGGCGGTAGCGCTCCGGCCGGCCGCCGAGGACCTGGACGAAGCGGTCGACCGTCCCCCAGTCGGGGAGTTCCCCGCCGTGCAGCACGCCGACGACGTCGTCCCGGCTCAACTGCCCGTTGCTGACGGCGTGCACCGTCTCCGGGTCGGGCTGACCGGCGACCTGGTGCAGGCCGCGGAGCGCGTAGTGGAGGTCGGCGGGCGAGACCCCGCGCGGGAGGGGGTGGCCCCGGGCGTCCACCCACAGCGGCAGCACGTCGGCCGGGTCGCCGCCGCACGCCCGCACCAGGCACTCGGTCACCCGCCAGGAGGGGCGGCGCTCGCCCGACAGCACCCGCGAGACGTAGGAGGCCGAGACCCCGGCCTCCTCGCCGAGGGCACGCAGGGTCTGGCCGCTGGTGCGTCGCAGTGCTAACAGGGCGCTGACCAACGGGCCCTCGTCCGGGCCGTTGGCCTCGCGGCGGCGGCGCCGTGGGGAACGGGGTGTGGCCCGCTCCGCGGCCGCGCCGCCCATGGTGTCCGCCGTGCCACGGCCCCCGGCCCCGGCCCCGCCCCCGGCGGCCCCGTCGTTCCCGGTCGGCGCCGTGCCGGCGGCGTCGGCGGCGCGCGGGGTGTCGGCCGTGTCCGCGCCGCCCCGGCCGGTGCCGGCGGCCCCGCGTCGGGCGCGCTCGGCCTCCTCCAGCCGCCTGCGCCGTTGGGCCATGCGCCGGTCTATCGCCGCGGCGGAGAAGCGGCGGCCGACCGCGCCGGGGGAACGGCTGAAGGAACGGGCGAGGGCGGCGACGGGGACGCCCCGGTCGCGGGCCTGCTGGACGATGACGGCCTGGAGGTCGGTGACGTCCCGTTCCAGTTCGAGCGCGAGGCGGAGGGCGCGCAGCGAGGTCCGCGCGGCGCCGTCGTCGTCGTGGGCCAGGCGCCGGGCCTCCTCGGCGCGCCGGGCGAGGTCCTCCGCCACCTCCCGGACGCCGCCCGGGTGCCGGTCGGACGTCGGCAGCGGTTCGACCGCGCCGTCGCGGGCGGCGGCGTCCCGGGCCGCCGCGTCGCGGCAGCGCTTGTCGCAGTACTCCTTGGGCCGGCCCCGACGGTTGGGCTCGAAGGGCCGGTGGCACTTCGGGTTCCTACAGTCCTTCATGACTCCTCTTCATGGCGTGTCCACGCGGCGCGCGGCGCGGGCGTGGTGCGGGGGGCGGGGTCTGGGGCGGGGACAGGCTCTGGGAACGGCTCTGGGGACGGGCCTGGGAACGGGCCTGGGAACGGCTTCGGGAGAAGGTCTGGGAACGGCGGACAGTTCATGTCCGGGGATTTCGCCGCGAGCGGGCGACGGATCCGCGCGGACCGGACGGAGAAACAGATGCACGTACCGATGCATGTGCGGGCGCCCGTGCAGGAGGGGTCGCGGCGGCGAAGGGAGCGGAAACGCGCCACCCCGGCCGGGGCGGCGCGCGACCGCCCCGACCGAAGCCCGTCGTCAGCCGGTACGAACCCGCCGATAACGGATGTACGAGCCCTGCCCGAGGAGCACACCGGCCGCCGAGGCGAGCGCCTCCCACACGCCGAGACCGCCGGCGTACACCACCAGGGGCGCCGCGACGGTGGCGAGGAAGAGCAGCGGGGAGGTGTTGACGCCCCTGACACTCGCCTCGATGGTTTCGGACACGAGGGGGCGCGGAATGGTAACTTCGACGTGCTGCGGAACCCTGTTCACCAGGGAAAACCTCAGCAGTGGTCGGTAATGAGACACAGAGATTCCTCCTCTGATCATTCATCGACATACGCAGTGGGCGGACCCGGCGGGCGCCAACCTGTGCCGGGTCCTCCCGTGCCGCGAAGTTATCCCTCAACGCTCCGGAACGCCAGCGCCACAGGCAGTTAATTGCAATTACGCACGCGGCATCGGCGAAAACTCATCGGAGTCAAGCAAACAGTCATCAGAAGCAGTCGCGAAACGGGCGACTCCGGTCACTCCTGAACGGAACCGGTCTCCGTCGCCGCGGCGTCCGGACCGTCCCCCCGCTCCGCCTCACGCCGCTCGCGGACGAGCGCCTCGATGCCGTCGAGGAGGAACGACAGGCCGTACTCGAAGTCCGCGTCCGGCCCCGCCGGATCGTCCTCGAAGGCACCGGCGGCCACCAGCCGGGCCAGGGTGGGGTGTTGGCCGTCCGCGACGACCTTGGCGAGCATCGCGTTGTAGACCCTGCCCCACTCCTCGTACGTGACCCCGGTCTGCGGGGCCGCGCGGGTCATGGAGACCTCCTGGCGGACCTCGTTCATCACGTAGCCCGTGAGGAGCATCAGCACGCCGACCATCTCCCCCTCGGTCAGGCCGCCGTCGGCCAACGGCGCCAGACCCGCCTCCATCCAGGCGAGGTCGTTCGGGCCCATCGGGGGTCCGTTGAGGGGGATGTCGAGCATCCAGGAGCGGGAGCGGAGCAGCTCACGCATGGCGCGGGCGTAGGCGGCGAGGGCACCACGCCAGTCGCTCGGCCAGTCGCTGGTGTCGGGCAGGCCCGCGGCCATGTCGAACATCAGGTCCAACAGGTCGTCCTTGCCCGGGACGTACCGGTAGAGCGACATCGTGGTGACGCCGAGCCGCTCCGCGACCTTGCGCATCGAGACGCCGGCGACGCCCTCGGCGTTGGCGATGTCGATCGCCGTGCCCACGATCTGGTCCAGGGTGAGGCTACCCCTCGGCCCTCTGCGTCCCGGCTGCTTGGTGCGCCACAGCAGAGCGAGGGTCTCTTCCAGGTCACGCCGCGTTGTCATTGACGACATCCTAGAACTGTGTATGGTGTAGATGTAAGTCTACGACGTAGACAGTTTACGCCACACACGGTTTCGTGCGGAGGGGAACGAGGATGACGCGACACGTGATCGAGGCCGAGGGGCTGCGCAAGCGGTACGGCGACGGCACGCGGGCGCTCGACGGCTTCGGGCTCGCCGTGCCACCCGGCACGGTCCACGGTCTGCTCGGACCCAACGGCGCCGGCAAGACCACCGCCGTCCGCGCCCTGGCCACGCTGCTGCGCTACGACGCGGGCCACGCCACCATCTGCGGGTACGACGTGGCCCGGCAGCCCGAGGAGGTCAGGGCCCGCATCGGCCTCACCGGCCAGTACGCGGCCGTCGACGAGCAGCTCAGCGGCCGGCAGAACCTCGTGATGTTCGGCCGGCTCTTCCGCCTCAGGCCGCGCGCCGCCCGCGCGCGGGCCGACGAGCTGCTGGAGCGCTTCGGCCTGACCGGGGCCGCGGAGAAGTCCGCCGGCACGTACTCGGGCGGCATGCGCCGCCGGCTGGACCTGGCGGCCAGCATGGTCCTCGTCCCCCGGGTCCTCTTCCTCGACGAGCCCACCACGGGGCTCGACCCGCGCTCGCGCAACCAGGTCTGGGACGCGGTGCGCGAGCTCGTCGCCGAGGGCGTCGCCGTCCTGCTGACCACGCAGTACCTGGAGGAGGCCGACCAGCTGGCCGACCGCATCGCGGTGATCGACACCGGACGCGTCGTCGCCGAGGGTACGGCCGACGAGCTGAAGGGCCTCATCGGCGGCGACCGGGTCGAGGTCGTGGCCCGGCACGCCGCCCAGCTGCCCGAGGTGGCCGCCCTGCTGGCGGGCGTCACCGGCTCGACGCCCGACACCGACCCCGACACGCGGCGGGTCAGCGCCGCCACGGCCGACCGGGTCCGCGCGCTGACCGAGACCGTGCGGGCGCTGGACGCCCGGGGCATCGACGTGGCCGACATCGGCACCCGCAGGCCCACCCTTGACGAGGCGTTCCTGCGCCTGACGGGACACCACACCACCGCCACCACCACGGAGCCCGCGCGGCCCGGGGAGCGCGCCGAACAGGAGGCCGCGGCATGAGGCGCCTGCGACTGGCGACGGCGGACGGCCTGGTGATGACCCGCCGCAACATGGCGCACCTGGTGCGCACCCCCGAGGAGGCCGTCCTCTACTTCGCGCTGCCCGTCATGTTCGTGCTCGTCTTCGGCTACGTCTTCGGCAACGGCATGGCAGTGGGGGGCGGCGGCGACGGGTACCGGGAGTTCCTGATACCCGGCGTCTTCGCGATGACCATGCTCTACGGCATGGGCGCGACCGGCGGGCAGATCGCCACGGACGTCGCGCGCGGCGTCGTGGACCGCTTCCGCGCCATGCCGGTGGCGCGCTCGGCGCTGCTGACGGGGCGCGCCGTCGCGGACCTGCTGCGGGCGTTGACGGAGACGGCCGTCGTGCTGGTCTGCGGCCTGCTGGTGGGCTGGAGTTGGCACCGGGGCGCGGGCAGGGCGCTGCTGGCGCTGGCGCTGCTGCTGATGCTGCGGGTGGCGATCACCTGGATCGGGATCTACCTGGGCCTGCTGCTGCGCAACCCCGACACCGTGGGCGCCGTGGTCTTCCCGCTGGCGTTCCCGCTGTCGGCCGTCTCCAACGTCTTCGTGTCGCCGGAGCTGATGCCGGGCTGGCTCGGGACGATCTCCGAGTGGAACCCGCTGTCGGCGACGGTGACCGCGCTCCGCGAGCTGTTCGGGAACCCGGGCCTCGCGGAGGCGGGCGGCTCGTGGGCGACGGAGAACGCCGTGCTGCTGGCCGTGGTCTGGCCCGTGGTGCTGACGGCGGTCTTCGCGCCGCTCGCGCTGCGCCGGTACCAGCGGATGGGCCGCTGACACGGACCGGGGTGGGGGCGCCCGTGCCGGGCGGCGGCCCGGCCGGGACGACGGAAGCCGGGGAACGGGTCCGAGGGGAGGATCCGTTCCCCGGCTTCGACGTCGTGCCGGCGCCGGGTGTGGCGTGACGTGACGTGACGTGACGTCAGATGGTGACGCCGTTGGCCCGCAGGTAGGCCAGCGGGTCGATGTCCGAGCCGTAGTCGGGGCCGGTGCGGACCTCGAAGTGGAGGTGCGGGCCCGTGGAGTTGCCGGTGGTGCCGACCAGGCCGATCTGGTCGCCCGAGCCGACCTGCTGGCCGACGCTGACGGAGATCGAGGAGAGGTGGGCGTACTGGCTGTAGTGGCCGTCGGCGTGGAGGATGACGATCTCGTTGCCGTACGCGCCGCCGTCGCCGGCCTTGACGACCTCGCCCGCCGCGATCGACACCACGGGGGTGCCGCTGGCCGCGGAGAAGTCCGTGCCGGTGTGGTAGCCGGAGGACCACAGCGAGCCGGCCACGCCGTAGCCGGTGGAGGCGGCGGCGGCGACCGGGGCGGTGTAGCCGGTGGAGGTCTCGGCCGCGCTGTCGGCGGCGGTGTCCTGCGGCGCGGCGGCGGAGCCGGCAGTGTCCGCGGCGCCGTCCGTCGTCAGGACCAGCTCCTGGCCGGGACGGATCAGGTTCGGGTTGTCGCCGACGAGGTCACGGTTGGCGTCGTAGAGCGCACGCCAGCCGCCGTCGACGTCCTGGGCCTTGGCGATCCTGGAGAGGGTGTCACCGGCGACCACGGTGTAGGTGTCGGCCTGCGCGGCCTGGGCACCACCGGCGACCATCAGGGGCAGGGCGACGCCCGCGCCGCCGGCGGTGAGCATGAGGGATATGCGGGAGAGCCGGGTGACGCGCCGGGCGCGCTGACGGCGGTGTCGTCCGCGTGCGGACATAGGTGTGCTCCTCCTCCAACGCCTGCGAGGTGAGCTGTCGGGTTCGGGCCGGAGTCGCCCGGCCACGGCGGCTGCGCCGCCATGGCTTCACCCCGAGCCGTTCGCGTTCCTCGGTGGCCCTCGGAGCGCGTACGGCGAGAGTGGGTCCCCCGCTCCTGTCAGGCGGAAGGCTTGCGTTCCGCGACCGGTGACAGGATTCGGCGTCCGGGGCGGCTCGCCGCGGGTGCGGCGCGGCCTGCACCGTAATCCGCGAAAATCCGACAAGACAAGCAAGAGCGTCCAGCCTGCACCATGGGCTCCCATGATCGGACATGCGGTGCGTGACACCGCCCGGGGAGACCACGCGGTCCACGCGCGTCAACCGGGCGTCCGAACCGGCGACTTGCTCCCCCCGGAGCACCGCGGGTGGACTACGCTCCGTGCCCGGCGACGCCTCAGGGTGAGCTTGGTCACGAGCGCGAAGCCACCACCGGGAATAAGGGGGATTCTTCTCAATGTCCGAATCATGGGCGCGCCAGGCCCTCATCGTCGACCACTCGCCCGACTGGGCCACGAGGGGCGCGGCGCTCAGCGCCCGGCTCCGCGAGGCCCTGCGCCCCCAGGCGCTCCGGGTGGAGCACATCGGCAGCACCTCCGTTCCCGGGATGGCCGCCAAGGACGTGATCGACCTCCAGGTGAGCGTGCGTGACCTCGACGAGGCCACCGACGCCTTCGACGCGCCGCTGGCCGCCCTCGGCTTCGCCCGCTGGCCGAACGAGCAGGACCACGTGCCGGCGGGACGCGAGGACGACCCGTCGCGGTGGACGAAGCGGACGTGGTGGCGGCGCGAACACCCCGACGGCTCCGCGAACGTCCACGTGCGGTGCGAGGGCTCACCGGGCGAGCGGCTGGCGCTCGTCTTCCGCGACTGGTTCCGCGCCCACCCGGAGGCGGTCGCGGCCTACGGGCACCTCAAGCGGGCGCTGGCCGCCTGGGCGCCCGACCTCAACGCCTACGCCGACGCCAAGGACCCCGTGGTGGACCTGCTCGTGGCGCTCGCCGAGGGCTGGGCCGAGCGGACCGGCTGGCGTCCCTGAGCGCGCGGGGGCGGAGGGAACGGCCCCGCGCCGGCCCGGCCGGCCCCGCCGGCCCTCCTGCCCTCCTGCCCTCCCTCCCCCGCCGGGCGCCCGCCGTCGGAGTGACGGTTCGCGAGCCGGCGCGGCCGACACCGTCGCGCCGCCGCCCCACGGCCGGCCGGCCGCCGAGAATGAGCGACAACGGACGATCCCTCCCCCACGTCACGCAACGGCGTCATCCACGCCACAGGAGGACCAGTGCGCTCACCCACCCGGCGGCGGGACGGCCTCACCGCCCTCACCGTCGCGCTGCTCGCGGCGTTGTCCACCGCCTCCTGTGCCGACCGGGCCGGGGAGGAGGACACCCGGCGGGCCGACGCCCCCGCCCGCGAGGTGGCGCGCGAGGGCGGCACCGCCACCCCCACCACCGCGGCCGGGATCGACCCCGACGACTTCGTCCGCGAGATCGACAACCCCTACCTGCCGCTCGAACCCGGCACCACCCTCACCTACGAGAGCCAGGGTCACGACGGCCAGGAACGTACCGTCGTCGAGGTGACCGAACGGACCCGGAAGATCCTGGGCGTCACCGTGACGGTGGTCCGCGACCGCGTGTACCGCGAGAACGCGCTGGTCGAGGACACCCGCGACTGGTTCGCGCAGGACCGCGAGGGGAACGTCTGGTACTTCGGCGAGGACTCGCGGGACATCGAGGACGGCGAGGTCGTCAGCACCGAGGGCTCCTGGGAGGCCGGCACGGAGGGCGCCCACCCCGGCATCGTGATGCCGGCCGACCCCCGGCCGGGCGACGCCTACCCCCAGGAGAACGCCCCCGGCGTGGCGGAGGACCAGGGCGAGGTGCTCAGCCGGAACGAGACGGTCACGGTCCCGGCGGGCTCCTGGGAGAACGTGCTGAAGACCCGGGACACCACTCCCCTGGAACCCGACGTCGTGGAGCACAAGTACTACGCCAGGGGCGTGGGGCTCGTCGCGGAGGAGGAGGTCGACGCACGCGGCGAGCGCTCCGAGCTGGTCATCATCGATCGCCGCTGACGGCCCCGCCCGGACCGGTCGACCCCCGGCGGGACGGAGCGTCGGGGAGACCGGGCGCCGCGGGACAGCCTTCAGAAGAACAGCCACGTCCCGTCGAGGCCGCGCTGGCCCACGCCGTCACGCGACCAGTCGCAGACGCCGTCGGGGAAGATCCGCCGCAGCCGCTCCCCCTGCTCCGCCGTCAACGGCACCCCGTACGACGCGGGATCGACGGGCACGCGCCGGCAGACGACGACGTCGTTGGCGATCCCGGCGCCCGCGACCATCCGGGGCGTCTCGAAGACCGGGTACTCGGTGTTGCAACGGGTGGTGCCCACGCCGGGCCGCTGGCGCTCGGCCACCCACTCGCCCCCCGCCGTCCAGCAGCCCTCGACGAGGTCCGCCGGCTGGTTGCGGACCACCCGCGCCAGCGCACCGCCGGGCCGGCGGTCGGCCTGGATCGCCTCGACCCACGCCGCCATCTGGTACAGCGCCGTCGCCGCCCGCGGGTTGTCCGAGGTGAAGCTGCCGGGACCGCCGGACTCCACCAGCATCACCTGGTTCGCCGCGGTGCCGTTGGCCCGCTCCAGGCGGGCCCGGGTGGCGAAGGAGTGCACCCGCATGTGGAGGTCGCCCTCCGGCAGCAGGTCGGTGTAGGAGCGGAAGTCGATGATCGGGATCGAGGCGAGTCCCCCGCCGCCGTTGAGCAGCCGGCCCGTCCCGTACGCCGCGCGCACGGCGAGCGGGTCGGCCTCGGTCCGCTCCGGCACGTGCCCGCCGTCGACGTCGAAGCCGCCGACGCGCTCGTTGAGGTCCAGGAACTGCTCGACGGTGATGGTGCCGTCGGCCAGGGCCTGCCGGCCGTACTCGATGCCGGTGTTGTCCAGCGGGCGGCGGGCGAAGCCGGTGTCCGGGTCGGTGCCGTAGACGTTGACGTGGTGGCTGTAGACGTCGCAGCGCGCGCCGTCGGGGCGGGTGACCGGGTCGTAGCGCAGCTCGGGCGGCAGCGCGTCGGGGCAGAAGCGACGCGGGTCGATGCGGCCGGCGGCGGCGGCCAGGCGCTCGATCGCCTCCCAGCGCCCGAAGCCCGACACGGCGCGCTGTTGCTCGGCGGTGAAGGCGCCGGGGGCGAGCTCCTCGAAGTAGTGGTGGAGCAGGCTGGCGTCGGTGAGGGTGTGGATCGTCGCGAAGCCGACGTCGGGGAAGCCGCAGCCGACGACGATGCCGTCCAGCAGGCCGGGGTAGTTGTCGCCGATCTGCTGCGCCTGGTAGGCGCCGCCCGAGCAGCCCCAGCCGACGGTGAACTCCGGCACGCCGTACGCCTCGACGAACCGTTCCTTCACCATCGCCATGGTCTCGGCCGCCAGCAGGTCGTTGCAGTTGACGCCGAAGACGTTGAGGGAGGAGGAGGCCACGGCGAAGCCCTCGCGGAGCATGCCGTCCTCGGTCACGCCGCCCGTCCTGTCGCCCTGGTGGTACCAGCCGCGGACGCAGCCGCCGCCGAAGGTGTAGACGAGGCGGCCGTTCCAGCCGGGCGAGGCGTGGTGGGCGTCGGGCGCCACGCCGTCCAACGGGTCGTCGAGCAGCGCGATCTCGTAGACCCCGCGGTTGATGACGCCGGTCTCCACACGCACGATGTACGGCACCCGCGCGCCGGCGCTCGTGGTGGTCCACGCCAGGTCCGCGGGGCGGGCGGTGCCCTCCGGCAGCGGCAGCAGCGCGCCGCCCGCGGTGCTGCGGTAGGCGTAGTCGACGCGGGTGGGGACCGTGCAGTGCTCGTCCTGAGGCGGCCCGAGCGTTCCGCCGCCGACGAGCTGGAAGCGGTCCGTCTCGCAGACGAACGGCGTCTCGTGCGGCCCTGAGAGCACCGGTCCGGTGCGCGGATGGTTCACGACCGTCAGCTCGGCGCGGGGGTGGCCGCCGCCGTGGGCGGTGGCGGCCAGCTCCACCCGGCCCTCCGGCAGGCCCGTGACCAGGCCGACGAGGCGGTCGCGCCCGGCGGGGCGGAACGCGCCCGTCACGTCCCTGCGGTCCGCCTCGACCCGGACCCGGTCGAGGCGGACCCCGTGGGTCACGGTCAGCTCGACGAGGGCGTCGCCGCCCGAGACGGTGTCGGGCCGGGAGGAGAGCACAGTGAGGCTCAGCTCGGGCCGGTCGGCGGCGGCGGACGGCGGCGCCGCGGCCACCAGCGGAGCCGCGGCGGCGACGAGGGCGAGGGTGGTCCACCAGACAGTGCCGCGCATGGAGGGCCTCCGTCCGCGTCGGGTCTCCTCCCTCTCCTATACCCGCGCCGACCACGTGTCGAGGGCCGCCGCGCCGCCCGTTTCCGTCGCGGCCACCCGCCCGCGGCCGGGCGGCGTCGTCCGGCGCCGGACGGCGTCGGACAATGCCGGACGGCCCGGCTACGCCCCGGCGCGGGCCGCGTTCTCCGGCGCCGTCGCGCGTGCCGCGCCGTCGAGTCGCTCGATGGTGGCCAGCGACGGCGGCCTGCGGGCGGACAGCTCGCGGGCGACGGCCTCGGCGTCGCGCAGCGCCCGGACCGCGTTGTGCCAGGTCAGCTTCGCCAGGTCGGCGGCGGACCAGCCCCGGCGCAGCAGCTCGGCGAGGAGGTTCGGGTAGTCCGCGACGCTGGCCAGGCCGTCGGGCAGGAACGTCGTGCCGTCGAAGTCGCCGCCGATGCCGATGTGGTCGACGCCCGCGACGTCCCGCATGTGGTCGAGGTGGTCCGCGACGGTCGCCACCGTCGCCCTGGGGCGCGGGTGCTCCTCCTCGAAGGCGCGGTACGCGGCCCGCGTCTCCTCGGCGCTGGACAGCGGGTTGAGGCCGAGGCCGCTCACGTACGCCCTCGCGCCGCGGTCCCACTCCACGGCCTCCGGCAGCACGAAGCCCGACACGAAGGTGGCCATCGCCACGCCCCCGTTGGCCGGCAGCGCCGCGAGCACGTCGTCGGGGACGTTGCGCGGGTGGTCGCAGACGGCGCGGGAGGAGGAGTGGGAGAAGATCACCGGCGCCTCGCTGACGCGCAGCGCGTCCCGCATCGTGGCGGGCGCGACGTGCGAGAGGTCCACGAGCATGCCCAGGCGGTTCATCTCCCCGACCACCTCCTCGCCAAAGGGGCTCAGGCCGTCGTGGCGGGGCTCGTCGGTGGCGGAGTCGGCCCAGTCGATGGTGTTGTTGTGCGTCAGCGTCATGTACCGCACCCCGAGGCGGTACAGGGCGCGCAGAGTGCCCAGGGAGTTGTTGATCGAGTGGCCGCCCTCGGCTCCCATGAGGGAGGCGACGCGGCCCTCGGCACGCGCCGCCTCCATGTCGTCGGCCGTGTGGGCCGCCCGCAACGTCTCCGGATACCGGGCCAGCAGCAGCCGCACGGCGTCGACCTGCTCCAGGCAGGCGCTGACGGCGGCGTCACCGGCGAGGTCAGCCCTGACGTACACCGACCAGAACTGCGCCCCGACGCCGCCGGCCCGCAGCCGGGGGATGTCGGTGTGCAGGTGGGCGCTCTGGTCGGTGGCGATGTCGCGCTGGTCGAGGTCGTACCCGACCTGCTCGCGCAGCGCCCACGGCAGGTCGTTGTGCCCGTCCACGACGGGGTACTCGGCCAGCAGCCGCCGGGCCTGGTCCAACGCGGGCATCGCGCCCCCTCCTTCGTCTTCGCCTGCTCCCCCGCTCGCCGCGGGGGCTCGACGTCACCTCGACGTCACCTCAACGTCGCCGCGCACCCGCGATCCGGCCGCGCGGTCCTCGCGTGGCGTCGTGTCGCGGGGCCTCGTGTCGCGCGGCGTCGCGTGTGCTCGTCCTGTGCGGTCGATCGTGCCCGATCGACGGGCCGGGGCCCGGGATCACGCGCCGTCGGCCCGCCCGGCCAGGCTGGCCCGCAGCCGCGCGCCCTTGGCCTCGGCCTGCTCCCTCAGGCCGCGTTGGAAGCGCGCCATGCGCTCCCGCAGCCCGGCGTCGTGCGCGGCCAGCACGCGGACGGCGAGCAGGCCCGCGTTCCGCGCGCCGCCCACCGACACGGTGGCGACCGGCACGCCGGCCGGCATCTGCACGATCGACAGCAGCGAGTCCATGCCGTCGAGGTGCTTGAGCGGCACCGGGACGCCGATGACCGGCAGCGGCGTGACGGCGGCCAGCATGCCCGGCAGGTGGGCCGCGCCGCCGGCACCGGCGATGATCACCTTCAGGCCGCGGGCGGCGGCGTCCTCGCCGTAGGCGATCATCGCGTGCGGCATGCGGTGGGCCGAGACGACGTCCACCTCGTGCGCCACCTCGAACTCCGCCAGGGCCTCGGCGGCGGCCCGCATCACGGGCCAGTCGGAGTCCGAGCCCATCACGACGCCCACCAGGGGCGCGCCGCCCGTGCCCGTACCGCCCGCGCCGTCCCCGCCGCCCGTCCCGGTCGCGCCCGTACCGTTCGCGCCTGTGCCGTCGGTGCTCACTCGTCGATGACCCCTCGCAGGTAGTCGGCGGCGTGGCGGGCGCGCTCGCGCACCACGTCCAGGTCCGCGCCGCACGCGGTGACGTGCCCCACCTTGCGGCCGGGCTTCACGTCCTTGCCGTACATGTGGATCCTCAAGCCCGGGTCCCGCGCCATGCAGTGGAGGAACGCGGGATACATGTCGGGGTAGTCCCCGCCGAGCACGTTGCTCATCACCGTCCACCGCGCCCGTGGCCGCGGGTCGCCCAGCGGCAGGTCGAGGACGGCCCGCAGGTGGTTGGCGAACTGGGACGTCACCGCGCCGTCCTGGGTCCAGTGGCCGGAGTTGTGCGGGCGCATCGCGAGCTCGTTGACGAGCAGGCGGCCGTCGCGGGTCTCGAACAGCTCCACCGCCAGGTGCCCCGTGACGTCCAGCTCCCGCGCGATCCGCAACGCCAGCCGCTGCGCCTCGAGGGCGCGCTCCTCCGGCAGTCCGGGCGCCGGCGCGATCACCGTGTCGCAGACGCCGTTGACCTGGACCGACTCCACCACCGGGTACGCCACGGCCTGCCCGTGCGGGGAACGGACGACGTTGGCCGCGAGCTCGCGGGCGAAGTCCACCGCCTCCTCCGCCAGCACCGGCACCCCGGCGCGGAACGGCTCCGCCGCCTCGGGGGCGTCGGCCGCGCGCACCAGCCACACGCCCTTGCCGTCGTACCCGCCGCGCACGGTCTTCAGCACGACGGGGAAGCCGCCGACCTCCTCGGCGAAACGGCGCACGTCGGCCGGGTCGGCGACGACGCGGTGGCGGGGGCAGGGGACGCCCAGCTCGCTCAGGCGGGCCCGCATCACCCCCTTGTCCTGGGCGTGCGCGAGCGCCTCGGGCCCCGGCCGGACGACGACGCCCTCGTCCCGCAGCGCCCGCAGGTGCTCCGCCGGGACGTGCTCGTGGTCGAAGGTGACCACGTCGCAGCCGCGGGCGAAGGCGCGCAGCGTGTCCAGATCGCGGTAGTCGCCGACGACGACGTCGCTCGCCACGCGCGCCGCGGCGTCCTGCCGCGTGTCGCACAGAACCCTGAAACCGACGCCGAGGGGGATGCCCGCCTCGTGCGTCATGCGGGCCAGCTGCCCGCCGCCCACCATGCCAACCACCGGAAACGTCACGACACCCCAGCTTAGAGCCTGTCCGGCGGAGCCCGCCGGGTCGGGCCACGTCGCCCGGTGCCGCGTGCCCCGCCCGGGCGGGAACCCCGGGCCGCCGCGACGCGTCCCATCGAGCGGTTCCGTCGTCCCTACCGCGCCGTCGAGAGGGCCCTTACTAGCATGGCCGTCATGAACGATCGGCGCGCACTGCGCGAGCGGCTGCGCGGGGTGGCGCGGGAGGCCGCGCGTTTCGGCACGGTGGGCGCCTTCGGCTTCCTGGTCAACGTCGTGGTGTTCAACGTGTGCGTGCAGGCCGCCGGCATGGCGCCGCTGCGGTCGGGGATCGTCGCCACCTCGGCCGCCATCTGCACGAACTACCTCGGCAACCGGTACTGGACCTACCGGCGTCGCGACAAGCGCCGCATGCCGCGCGAGGCCGGGCTGTTCCTGTTCTTCTCCGGCGTCGGCATGGTGATCGAGAACGGGGCGCTGGCCGTGTCGCACTACGGGCTCGACCTCACCTCGCCGTTGGCCGACAACATCGCGAAGAACGTCGTCGGGCTGGGGCTCGGGTCCCTCTTCCGCTTCTGGTCCTACCGCACCTGGGTGTTCGGCGGCGGGTCCAGGTCGTCGGAGCCGGGCTCGCGGCCCGCGTCGGAGCCCGCGCCCGCGTCGGAGCCCGCGCCCGTCGCGGAGGCGGTGCCCGCCGTGGTCGCCGAGCAGGACCCGCTGCCGTCGCCCTCCTCGTCCCCGGCACGCTGACCCACCCCGCGACCGGGCCCTCTCCGCTCCGGCTGATCCGCCTCTCGGCTCAGACCCCTCCGCTCGGGCTGATCCGCCTCGCGGCTCAGACCCCTCCGCTCCGGCTGATCCGCTTCGCGGCTCAAGAAGAGCGCGAAGACGGGCGGTCGCTGCTGGAGGAGTTCCAGGCGGCCGCCGTCCGCCTCCGCCAGGTCGCGGGCGACGGCGAGGCCGAGGCCCGTGGAGTTGCGCCCGCTGACCGTCCGCTCGAAGACGCGGGCGCCCAGCTCGGTCGGCACCCCGGGCCCCTCGTCCGTGACCTCCACCACCACCTGGTTCCCCGTGGTCCGCGTGCGCAGCGCCACCGTGCCCCCGCCGTGCATCAGCGCGTTCTCCACCAGGGTCGCCAGCACCGTGGCCACCGCGCCCGAGGTGCCGACGGCCCGCAGGCCCTCCTTGCCGGAGTGGACGACGGCGCGCCCGGCGCCGCGGAAGGCCGGCTTCCACTCCTCGATCTGCTGGAGGACCACCTCGTCGACGTCGAAGCCGACGGCCGAGGCGGACCGCCGGTCGCGGGAGTTCGTCAGCAGCCGCTCGACGACCTCGGTCAGGCGCTCCACCTGCGCCAGCGCGATCGCCGCCTCCTCCTTGACGGCGTCGAGGTGCTGCGTGGCGATGATCTCCTCCAGCCGCATGCTGAGCGCCGTCAGCGGCGTGCGGAGCTGGTGGGAGGCGTCGGCGGCGAGGCGGCGCTCGGCGGTGAGCATGCGGGCGATGCGCTCGGCGCTGGCGTCCAGCACGTCCGCGACGCGGTCGAGCTCGGCCACGCCGTAGCGGCGGTGGCGCGGGCGCGGATCGCCCGAGCCGAGGCGTTCCGCGGTCTCGGCGAGGTCGGTCAGGGGGGCGGCCACGCGGCGGGCCTGGCGGACCGCGAGCAGCGCCGCCGCCGCCACGGCCAGCAGGGAGACCACGAGGATGATCACCAACGCGCGCCCGATCTCGTCGGTCACGACACTGCCGGGCTGCTGCACGGTGACGCTCACGCCGCCGATCCCGGTCTGGGACGCCTCGGTCACGCCGCCCTCGGGCTGCTCCCCGAGCGTGAACGGCGGCCGGCCCGCGAGGTCGATCACCACGTACCGGTCGGTGGGGGCGGAGGAGGCCATCTCGGCGGGCGTCACGCGTTCGCCCGCGGCGAGGCGGCTCTCGACGTCCGCGACGAGCCGTGCGGCCTCCGTCTGGAGCGAGTCCCTGGCGCTGGACTGGATGAGGCTCGCCTCGACGAAGAACAGGGACACGCCGAGCACCGCGATGACGAAGAGCACGACGGCGAGGGTGGAGTTGATCAGTCGGCGGCGCACGTCGGGGCGGGTCAGCTCTTCTCGAAGCGGAAGCCCACGCCCCGCACGGTGGCGATGTAGCGCGGGTTGGCGGCGTCGTCGCCGAGCTTCTTCCGCAGCCAGCTGATGTGCATGTCGAGGGTCTTGGTCGACGACCACCACGTGGTCTCCCAGACCTCCCGCATCAGCTGTTCCCGGGTGACGACCCGGCCGGCGTCACGCACCAGCACGCGCAGCAGGTCGAACTCCTTGGCGGTGAGGTGGAGCTCCTCCTCGCCCATCCAGGCCCGGTGCGACTCGACGTCGATCCGGATGCCGTGGACGGCGGGGGCCGGGGACGGCTCGGCGGTGCCGCGGCGGAGCAGGGCGCGGACGCGGGCCAGCAGTTCGGCGAGCCGGAAGGGCTTGGTGACGTAGTCGTCGGCGCCCGCGTCCAGCCCGACGACGGTGTCGACCTCGTCGGCGCGCGCCGTGAGGATCAGCACCGGCAGCCCGAGGCCCTCGGTGCGCAGCCGCCGGCAGACCTCCAGACCGTCCATGCCGGACAGGCCCAGGTCGAGCACGACCAGGTCGATGTCCCCGCGGAGGCCGGCCCGCAGCGCCGCGGGGCCGTCCTCGCGCACCTCCACCTCGTATCCCTCGCGTCGCAGCGCTCGGGCCAGCGGCTCCGAGATGGACGCGTCGTCCTCGGCGAGCAGTACTCGGGTCATGTGGCGATGGTAGACGGCTCGGCCCCGGCTACCAGGGCGTCAACCAGCACCGCGCGGACGGCGCCCGCGACGCGACGGCCAGGGACGTTCCGCGTGGGCCGCCGGGCCGGGACGCGGGCCGGCGGCTGCCTCAGTCCACCAGCGGCGAGGCCAGCTCGGCCCAGACGGTCTTGCCCCCGCCACGCGTGACGTCCCCCGTCCCCACCGTCTCACCGAGCACTCCCCAGTCGAGGCAGAGGCGCTGGACGATGAACAGGCCGTGTCCGCCCGGCCGCCCGGCGCGACGGGCGGGGTGGAGCACGGGTGCTCCGATGCCCCGGTCGGTCACCTCCACCCGGATCAGCTTGGGCGTGTGGCCGACGCACAACTCCTCGGGGCCGCCGGCGTGCAGACAGGCGTTGGTCACGAGCTCGGAGACGACCAGGAGCACGTCCTCGGCCGCCGCGCGCTGCTCCTCGGTGGCGGCGGGCAGCCATCCCCAGTCGTGGAGCGCCCGCCGCGTGAACTCGCGGGCCCGCGAGACGGTGCCGGGTATCCCGACCAGCCGCAGCCTGCGCACCTGCCGCCTCGGCTCGGGGGCCTCGGGTCGCCGGCCGTGGTCACCGCCAGCCTGAGACGGACGGATGGCACTCACCGTACGCCTCCCCTCACCGCGTCACCGCGCCGGCGGATATCCGAATACACCGAGCCATGGAGCGGCCCGGGATGTCCGAGGTGAGGGGACTCCTGCCCTGACGAACGACGGCCACACCCCATCCGAGCCGGGGAATAGTGTCACCCGAGCGGAGGGGTCCCGTACAGCGGGTCTGCCCAGCGGAAACGCGCCGCGGGGGGCGGCCGGGGGAGGAGCCGCGGACGCCGCGGGCGCCGCCGGGACCGCCCGGCACGCCGGGGGACCGTTGCGCCGCCCGCACCCGGGCGCGCCCGGGTGCGCCCGGGTGTGCGCTGGCGCGGGCCCCTCAGTCGCCGGGCAACGCGGCGAGCGCGTCGCCGAGGCTGCCGTGGACCGTGAAGACCGCGCCCGCCCCCGTGATCTCCAGGACGCGGGCGACGATCGGGCGCATGCCGGCCAGATGGACCGCGCCCCCCTGGGCCTCGGCCGCCATGCGCGTGGCGAGCAGCACGTTGAGCCCGATGGAGTCGCAGAACTCCAGATCCGAACAGTCGATAACGATCCGGGAACAGCCCTCCGCGACGCATGCCTCCAACGACGTGCGCAGCGTTTCGGCGGAATGGTGATCAAGCTCACCCACGGGAGTCACCACAGCGCTGCCGCTCGCCTCCACGCGCCGCACGGTGACCGTCAACGGACGCCGGCTGGACTCGCCCGGCTGGTCCCGGTCCATGCAGCCCCCTTCAGATTGGAGCGCTTTCCTGGCTAGGTTCGAAACCCTAGCCCCTGGGGCGCCGGCTGGGCACCCTAACAGGCCCGACATTCAGAAGAATTCGGACGGAGCAGACTTGCCATGCCCGCCGGTTGACCGGTAGGCGTAGTGAGGACCGTCAGAAAGTTCCGGTTCCCAACGTCGGCATTGGAGGCGCCGCATCTCCCAGAGCACGTGACGGCTTCGGCAGCCATATGCCGACGAAGACTACGGAGGACCCATATGTCACCGTCCCCCCAGATTGATACCGATATCGCCACGCCGAACACGGGCCAGAGCTCTCCCGCCCTCCCGGAGCAGCCGCAGGCGGTCGACCGGACCGACGCGGCCGACCCGGTCGATCGGACGGGCTCCGTGAGCCCGAGGCCCCCACGGGAGGCGGCCGAGCCGGACGCGGCCCCCGACCCGGCCGAGGTGCTGGCCTCGCTGCCGGAGATCCCCCCGTTCCACGAGGTGGGCCCCCTCGACGCCCGAGCGCTCTCCAAGAGCCTCTTCGCTCGGCTGCGCGTCCTGGAGGAGGGCACCCACGAGTACTCCTACGTCCGCAACACCCTGGTCGAGCTGAACCTCGCGCTGGTGAAGTTCGCCGCCTCCCGGTTCCGCTCCCGCAGCGAGCCGATGGAGGACATCGTCCAGGTCGGGACGATAGGCCTCATCAAGGCCATCGACCGCTTCGAGGCCGACCGGGGCGTGGAGTTCCCCACCTTCGCGATGCCGACGATCGTCGGCGAGATCAAGCGCTTCTTCCGTGACACCTCCTGGTCGGTGCGGGTGCCGCGGCGGCTTCAGGAGCTGCGGCTGGACCTGGCGAAGGCCGGCGACGAGCTGGCCCAGAAGCTGGACCGCGCCCCCACGGTCGCCGAGCTCGCCGAGCGGCTCGACCTGACCGAGGACGAGGTCGTCGAGGGCATGGCGGCGTCCAACGCGTACACCGCCAGCTCGCTCGACGCCCAGCCCGAGGAGGACGAGGCGGAGGGCGCCCTCGCGGACCGCATCGGCTACGAGGACCACGGCCTGGAGGGCATCGAGTACATCGAGTCCCTGAAGCCCCTCATCGCCGAGCTCTCCCCGCGCGACCGGCGCATCCTGTCGCTGCGCTTCGTCGCCAACATGACCCAGTCGGAGATCGGCGAGGAGCTCGGAATCTCCCAGATGCACGTCTCCCGGCTGCTGGCCCGCACCCTCGGAAGGCTGCGGCGCGGCCTGATGGTCGAGGAGTAGCGGCCCCGCCCGCACATGGCCTTTCTTCGGGACCCTCGGCGCGTCGCGAGCATCCCGAAGAAAGGCCATAGGGTGGCGCGCATGGTGCGCTTTCCGCCGATTTCGTCGAAGAACCCGCCCGTCGTCCTGACGGTGAACGTCGGCAGGCCCCTCGCGGTCGCCGACACCGCCACGCCCAGCGGCCACTCCGGCATCGACAAGCGGCCGGTCGCCGGGCCCGTGGCCGTGACGGCCCCCGGCGCTGGCGGCAGCGGCCTCGCCGGGGACGCGGTCTGCGACCGGGTCAACCACGGCGGCGACGACCAGGCCGTCTACGTCTACGCCCGGGAGGACCTCGACGCCTGGGCCCTGGAGCTCGGCCGGGAGCTGCCCAACGGCGTCTTCGGCGAGAACCTCACCACGAGCGGCGTCGACGTCAGCGAGACCAGGATCGGCGAACGCTGGCGCGTCGGCTCCGCGGTGCTGGAGGCCACCTCGCCCCGCATCCCCTGCCGCACCTTCGCCAGCTGGCTCGGCGAGCAGGGCTGGGTCAAGCGCTTCACGCTGGGGGCACGCCCGGGGGCGTACTTCCGCGTGATCGAGCCCGGCGAGATCCGCGCAGGGGACGCCGTGACGGTCGTGCACCGGCCGGACCACGAGGTCTCGGTGGCGTTCCACTTCCGGGCCAGGACCACCGCGCCCGAGCTGCGCCCCCGCGTCATCGCCGCGGGCGAGGCCCTCCACGCCCTGGAGCTCGAACGGGCCCGCCGGTGGGCGGCGGTCGCGGACACCCCCTGAGGGCCGTCCACGAAGCTCCCGGCCCCGCGTCCCGCGTCCCCTGTCCCCGTGTTTTCCTGTCCCCGTGTCACCGCGGGGGCGCGGCGGCCAACGCGGCCTCGATCGCGGGGCCGTGCAGGTGCCGGCGGACGTAGGCCAGGACACCGAGCAGGACCAGCACCACGGCGACGAAGGGCGCGCGCAGCCCCGCCTCCCGCCCGGCGAGCGCCTCGACGAGGGCGACCAGGCCACCGGAGCACAGCATCCCGAGCGGCATGGCCCCCCAGCCCAGCAGCCGGTAGACGCTGTTGACGCGCCCCAGCAGGTGGTCGGGGATGACCGTCTGCCGCAGCGAGACGGTGACGACGTTCCACAGCACCACGCCGAAGCCGATGGTGCTCATCGCGGCGCCGACGACGTACGCGTTCGAGGAGAGCGCGCCGACGGCGTAGGCGGCCGTCTCGATGAGGACCAGGAGCACCAGCGAGCCGGCCCGGCCGACGAGGCGGCTGACGCGGACGGCCAGCAGGCCGCCGAGCAGGCCGCCGACGCCGCCGGCCGCGAGCAGCAGCGAGTAGCCGACCGCGTCCAGGTGGAGGATCTCGCGGGCGTAGAGGACGTAGATCGCGTTGACGCCCATGGTGGCCGTGTTGGTCAGCGCGAGGGAGATCGCCAGCGGGCGGAGCACCGGGTGGCCCCACAGCCACCGCACGCCCTCACCGATCTCGGCGCGCATCGACGCGCCCGAGGGCGGTGCCGCCGGCCCGGCCGCCGGCACCGCCCGGAAGGAGCCCCGGAGCGTCAGCAACACGACGGCGGCCAGGGCCACCGTGCCCGCGCTGAAGGCGAACGGCAGTGCCAGCGCCGCCGCGACCAGCACGCCGCCCACCGGCCGGCCGGCGAAGTCGTTGACGACGATGTGGGCGCTCATCAGCCAGCCGTTGGCCGCCTCCAGCCGCTCCCGGCCGACGACGGCGGGCAGCAGCACCTGCGAGGTGTTGTCCGCCATCACCTCGGCGGAGCCGAGGGCGAGCGCGCAGGCGTAGAGCAGCGGCAGGGAGGTCGCCTCCAGGGCCACCAGCAGCGCCAGCAGGCCGAACAGCAGCGCGCGGGCCGCGTTCGTCGCCACCAGGACGTGCCGCCGGTCCAGCCGGTCGGCGAGCACGCCGGCGGGCAGGGTGAACAGCAGCCACGGCAGCCGCAGGGCCACGCCCGCCAGCGCGACGAGGAACGCACTGTCGGTGAGGGTGCTGGCGAGCCAGGGGAACGCGACGAGGGCGGCGCCGTCGCCGAGGTTGGTCAGCATGTTCGCGCCCAACAGCCGCCCGAAGCCCCCGCGTTGACTCATCGGGCCACTGTACGGCGGAGGGTGTGGGAGCAGGACGGGGTATGGACAAGCCGTGTCCGTGACGAGGACCCTGGGTGACCATGGGCTTCCCTCCGCCGCCTCCGCCGGGGGCACCGTCTCCCCCTCCCCCGTACCCCGCCGCCTCCTTACCCCCGCCGACCGCGCCGCCGCCCTCGGCGGGGTTCTTCGTCGCGCTGGTGGGCCTGCTCGTCCTCGGCCTCGGCATGGGCGCCCTGGAGTGGATCACCTTCGAGGTCGAGGAGTCGGCGGACGAGTCCCTGCGGATCAACGCCGTGGCGGGGGCCTTCCACGGGGACGACGCGCGCGAGGCGCTCGGCGGCTTCGCGTACGCCCACCTCCAGTACCTGTGCTGGCTGAACGCCCTGGCGGCGTCGCTGACCGCGCTGCTCGCGTGCTGGCCGCAGCCGGTGAGCGGCTCCCGCGCGGCGCTGCGAGCCCTCGCCGCCCTGACCGGGGCCTTCGGCGTGGTCGCCACCGTCCTGCTGGCGGTCGGCCTGATGGACGCCGCCGAGGAGATCGGCGGCTCGGGCGATCCGGCGTTCGAGCTGATGGCCGGGCCCTGGGTGGCGGTGGCGGGCTTCGCGCTGCTGGCGTTGGGTGGGCTGCTCGGCCCGCCGCGCGCCCGCCCGTCCCTGCCGCCCGTGTACGCGGCGCCGCAGCCTCCGCCGCCGCTCAGCGGGCCCGGCGCAGCCTGGTGACGGTGCGGCTGAGGCTGCGCGCCGCGTCGTGCACCAGCTGGTGCGCGCCGTCGCGCACCACGTGCCGGCCGGCCACGACGGTGTGCCGCACGTCGGCGGCGGTCGCCGCGTAGACCACGGCCTCGGTCGCCAGGTGCGTCGGCGGGCCCGCCGTGCGGATGGAGTCCAGCGCGACCGTGGTGAAGTCGGCCAGCGCCCCCGGCTCCAGGCGCCCGGCCTCCGGCCAGCCGAGCGAGGCGTGGCCGCCCTCGGTGGCGGCCCGCAGCAGCTGCGCTGCGGTGAAGTGGCCGCGGGTGCGGGTGCGCAGCCGCTCGTGGAGCTCGATGCCCCGCGCCTCCTCGAAGAGGTCGATCGCGGCGTGGCTGTCGCTGCCCAGGCACAGCGGGCTGCCGGCGCGCCGCAGCCGGGCGGCCGGGCCCATGCCGTCGGCCAGGTCGCGCTCGGTGGTGGGGCACAGGCAGATCCGGGTGGCGCTGCGGCCCAGCAGCGCGATGTCGTCCTCCGTCAGGTGCGTGGCGTGGACGGCGGTGGTGTGCGGGCCGAGGACGCCGTGGTCGGACAGCAGCCGGGTGGGGGTGCGGTCGTGGGCGCGGCGGCAGGCGTCGTTCTCGGCGGGCTGCTCGGACAGGTGGAGGTGGAGCGGGGCGCGCCGCTCCCGGGCCCAGCCGGCGACGGTCGACAGCGCGTCGGCGGGCACCGCCCGCACGGAGTGGATGGCGGCGCCGACGCGCGCTCGACCGTCGCCGGAGGCGAGGGCCGCGGCGCGCAGCCCGTCGGCCCGCTCGGCCCAGGCGTCGACGCTTCCGTCGGAGAACCGCCGCTGCTGGCGGGTGGGGGGCTGTCCGAAGCCCGAGGAGAGGTAGCAGGTGTCGAGGAGGGTGATGCGGATGCCGGCCTCCTCGGCGGCGGCCAGCAGCGCCTGCCCCATGGCGTGGCGCGGGCGGTACGGCTCCCCGTCGGGGCCGTGGTGGACGTAGTGGAACTCGCCGACGCAGGTGATGCCGGCCAGCGCCATCTCGGCGTAGACGGCGCGGGCCAGCTCGTGGCAGGAGTCGGGGTCGAGCCGCTCGGCCGTGTGGTACATGCCCTCGCGCCAGGTCCAGAACGTGCCGCCGCCGGTCTGGACGGTGGCGCGCAGCGCGCGGTGGAAGAAGTGGCTGTGGGCGTTGGCCAGGCCGGGGATGGTCAGGCCGCGCAGCGTGACGGCGCCGGCGGGGGGCTCGGGCGTCTCGGGGCGCACGGCCGTGAGGTACCCGGTGTCGGCGGCGGCCAGGACCACGCCGGGCTCGACGGTGCCGTTGAGCCATGCGTGCTCCGCCCAGTACGTCTGCGCGCTCAGCGACACCCCTGACCCTCCCGCTTCGCTCGTCCCTCTACGAGTGTGCTGCTCGTGAGCGGACACGTCACCTCGGGCGTCCGGCGTGGCCGTCACGAGCCGTGCCCGACGGGTTCCCGGCCCCGCTCTCCCCATACCCCTACCCCGCGTTGCGGCGCCGAGCCGGCGTGCTTGGCTGGAGGGCATGGTGGACGACATCGACCAGCGCGGCCGGGGCGGCCAGCGCGACGAGGGGGGCCAGGTGGGCGACGGGGTGCGCGAGGAGCACGGGGACCCGACGGACGGGGAGCGGACGGACGGGGAGGAGGCGGTGCGGCGCGAGGACCGCGCCCGCGCCGGGCGGCGCGACCGCGCCGTGCGCGCGGCCGTCGAGCGGGGCTTCCTCAGCGACGAGGAGCCGCTCGTGGCGCTGCTGGACCTCGACGCCGTGCGCGAGGCCGCGCGGGCCCTCCACGGCGCGTTCGAGGAGGTGCTGGCGCCCGGCCAGGAGGTGCTGCACACCTTCGCCGTGAAGGCCGGCTCGCTCGTGCCGGTGCTGCGGCTGCTGGACGAGCTCGGCGTCGGCTGCGAGGTGGCCAGCCCCGGCGAGCTGGCGCTGGCCCGCGCGGCCGGCGTGGCGCCGGAGCACATCGTGCTCGACTCCCCCGCCAAGACGATGACGGAGCTGCGCGAGGCCCTGGACGTCGGCATCGCGCTCAACGCGGACAACCCGCAGGAGCTCGCCCGGCTCGACGAGCTGGTCGCCGCCCGCGGCGACCGTCCCCCGGTGGGCGGGCTCGGCCTGCGCATCAACCCACAGCTGGGTGCCGGCAGCATCGACGCGATGAGCACGGCGACCGCCACCTCGAAGTTCGGCGTGGCGCTCGCGGACGACGGCGCCCGCGAGTGGGTGGTGAACGCCTACCGGGAGCGGCCCTGGCTGACGCGGATCCACTGCCACGTCGGCTCCCAGGGCGTGCCCCTGACGCTGATGGCCGCGGGGGTGCGCGCCACGTACGAGCTCGCCGAGGAGATCAACGCGGCGGTCGGCGCTCACCGCGTCGACACCCTCGACATCGGCGGCGGGCTGCCGGTCAACTTCGCCTCCGAGGACACCACGCCGACCTTCGCCGCGTACGCGCGGCTGCTGCGGCGGGAGGTGCCGGGGCTCTTCGACGGCCGGTACCGCCTGGTCACCGAGTTCGGCCGCTCGCTGCTGGCGAAGGCCGGGCTGGTCCTGGCGCGGGTGGAGTACGCGAAGTCGGCCGGTGGCCGCCCCATCGCCGTGACCCACGCCGGGGCGCAGGTCGCCACGAGGACCGTGTTCGCCCCCGAGTCGTGGCCGATCCGGGTCGCCGCCTACGACCCTCAGGGCCGGCCGAAGACGGGCACGTTGCGTCGCCAGGACGTCGCGGGTCCGTGCTGTTTCGCCGGGGACCTCGTGGCGCGGGACCGCGAGCTGCCGGAGCTGGCCGCGGGAGACCTGACGGCGCTGCTCGACACGGGTGCGTACTACTTCTCGACGCCGTTCGGATACAACGCTCTGCCACGACCGGTTGTATACGGTTTCTCGGCCGAGGAGGACCCGGTCTCCTTCACCGTGGTGCGCCGCGGCCAGACCCTCGCGGAGCTCGTGGCCGAGTCCGGGGGTGAGGCGTGACCCACCGCAAGAGGGGGGCTAACCCCCCTGTCGGCGCCGCGCCATGTGGCTACCGTGGGAGGCATGATGAGTTCTCGTGACCCCGGACGTGACCGCGGCATGGAGCTCGGCGGGGATCTCAAGGGAGATCTCGACGCCGCGGTGCAGACCCGCAAGGAGCTCGGCGCGGCGTACGAGGACGAGCTCGTCGAGTCGTTCCTGGAGAAGGTCGAGCAGCGGATCGACGCCACCGTCGAGAAGCGCCTGCGCCGCCAGCTCGCCGAGCAGCAGATGGTGATCGCCCGCGGCGGGCGGGCCGGACAGCCGGAGGAGTCGCGCGGCCCCGGGCCGGCGTTCGGCCTGGCAGCGCTGTCGTTGGTGCTGGCCATCCCGCTCTCCGCGATCGCCGCGGCCCAGGCCGAGCTGGCGGGCCTGCTGGTCTGCTGGGGCGGCATCGTCGGTGTCAACCTCAGCTACGCCTGGGGGCGGCTGCGGCGTGCCGACAGTCCCCCGTCCTCCGACTGGGACTGAGGTCGCCCCGCCGGCACCGCGACGCACGTGCCCGACGGCCCGCACGGGATCGCCCCGTGCGGGCCGTCGGCGTGAGGCCGCGGGGAGGAGGGGGAGGTGTTGGCGGGGACCGCCGCACCCCGGCGACGAAGGCGCCAGGGGCGGGACGACGGCGGTCCCCGCGGGGACGCGGGCCGGGTCGGGGCCTCGCGTCCGGGCGACCAGGGAGGTCCGGGAGCCGCTCCGGAGGTCCTTGGTGCCGACATCCATAACTGTGCCGGACCGGTGTTAACGAGGCGTTGCCCGGCCGTGACACTTCGGCATCGGTTCCACGGCCACAGCGTCACGGCGCGTGACGGCCCTCACACTCCCCTCCCGCCCGGGACGGCTCCGGTCTCCCGCCGCCTCGCCGCCCCTCGCGGGCGGCGGGCTCAGACGCCCTCGGCGAGGAACGTCAGCAGGTCCTGACGGCTGACGACCCCGACCGGCTTCCCCTCCACCAGCACTATCGCCGCGTCCGCCGCGCGCAGCACCGCCATCAGGTCCCCCACCGGCTCACCCGAGCCGACCTGCGGCAGGGGCGGGCTCATGTGCTCCTCCAGCCGGTCGGCGAGCCCGGCGCGCTTGCTGAAGAGCGCGTCCAGCAGTTCCTTCTCCACCACCGAGCCGACGACCTCGGCCGCCATCACGTCCGGGTGCCCGGCGCCCGGCTTCACCACCGGCATCTGCGAGACGCCGTACTCGCGCAGCACCTCGATCGCCTCGCCCACGGTCTCGTCCGGGTGCATGTGGACGAGCGAGGGCATGTCGCCCTGCTTGCGCCGCAGCACGTCGGCGACGCGCGACTGCGGCTCGCCGCCCTCCAGGAAGCCGTAGTCGGCCATCCACTCGTCGTTGAAGATCTTGCTGAGGTACCCGCGACCGCCGTCGGGCAGCAGCACCACCACCACGTCGTCCGGCCCGAGGCGCCGCGCCACGTCCAGCGCCGCGACCACCGCCATGCCGCAGGAGCCGCCCACCAGCAGGCCCTCCTCGCGCGCGAGCCGCCGGGTCATCTGGAAGGAGTCCTTGTCGGAGACGGCCACCACCTCGTCGGCCACGCCCCGGTCGTAGGCGTCCGGCCAGAAGTCCTCGCCGACGCCCTCCACCAGGTAGGGGCGGCCGGTGCCGCCCGAGTAGACCGACCCCTCGGGGTCGGCGCCGACGACGCGCACCCGGCCGTCGCTGGCCTCCTTCAGGTACCTGCCGACCCCCGAGATCGTGCCGCCCGTGCCGATGCCGGCGACGAAGTGCGTGATGCGGCCACCCGTCTGCTCCCACAGCTCCGGGCCGGTGGTCTGGTAGTGCGAGAGCGGGTTGCCCGGGTTGCTGTACTGGTCGGGCTTCCACGCGCCGGGGGTCTCCCTGACCAGGCGGTCGGAGACGTTGTAGTAGGAGTCGGGGTGCTCCGGGGCCACGGCCGTGGGGCAGACGACGACCTCGGCGCCGTAGGCCCGCAGCGTGTTGATCTTGTCCGTGGAGACCTTGTCGGGGACGACGAAGACGCAGCGGTAGCCGCGCTGCTGGGCGACGATGGCGAGGCCGACGCCGGTGTTGCCGGAGGTCGGCTCGACGATGGTGCCGCCGGGGCGCAGCTCCCCCGAGCGCTCGGCGGCCTCGATCATGGTCAGCGCGATCCGGTCCTTGACCGAGCCACCCGGGTTCAGGTACTCGACCTTCGCCAGCACCGTGGCGGCGATCCCCTCCGTCACCCGACCGAGCCGCACCAACGGGGTGTTGCCCACAAGATCGATCACCGACTCGTAATACTGCACCTGGATCTCCATTAATCCGAGTATGTCTGGTACCGGGCCTACGGTCCGTACCGAGTGCACCCTAGTGCGTTGCGCGGCCTCTCGCGCTGGGCAGAGCATGAGTAGCCGGCCGGGACTCGGGCCGACGCGGAGACGCGAGGAGGCGCAGCGGGCGATGTCGTCGAGGGCGAGGGTGGCACGCAGGATCGCGACCGCCGCGGCCTACGGGGGCGGTGGCATCGGTCTGCTCGGCGGCGCGGCGGCCGGGCTGCTGTTGACGGAGGTGCAGTACGCCCGCCGCCGGCTGAGCGGCGGACCCAGCCAGGAGCCGCCCGTCGCCGACGGCGTCTACGGCACGGCGTTCGCCGCCACCCCCGGCCCGCCGTGGCGGCTGGCGATGCTCGGCGACTCCACCGCCGCCGGCCAGGGCGTCCACCGCGCCGCGCAGACCCCGGGCGCACTCCTCGCCTCCGGCCTGGCGGCCGTCTCGGAGCGCACCGTGGAGCTGCACAGCGTGGCGCTCTCCGGTGCCCGCTCCGACGACCTCGAACGGCAGGTGTCGCTGCTGCTGACCGAGCCGGGCAGGGCGCCCGTCCCCGACGTCTGCGTGATCATGATCGGCGCCAACGACGTCACCGGCCGGGTGCCCCCGGCACGCTCGGTGAAGCACCTGGCCGAGGCGGTGACGCGGCTGCGCACCGCCGGCAGCCAGGTCATCGTCGGCACCTGTCCCGACCTCGGCACGGTGGAGCCGGTGCCCCCGCCGCTGCGGTGGGTCGCCCGACGGCTGTGCCGCCAGCTGGCCGCGGCCCAGACCATCGCCGCCGTGGAGCTCGGCGGCAGGACCGTCTCGCTCGGCGACCTGCTCGGGCCGGAGTTCGCCGCCCACCCCCGGGAGCTCTTCGGGCCCGACCAGTACCACCCGTCGGCCGAGGGGTACGCCACGGCCGCCATGGCGCTGCTGCCGACGCTCTGCTCGGCGCTGGACGCCTGGCCCGAGGAGCGGCCGGCCCTCCCGCCGCGCGAGCGGCTGATGCCGGTGGCGCGCGCCGCCGTCGCCGCCGCGGAGGAGGGCGGCACGGAGGTGGCGGCGGCCGAGAGCCAGGGCCGGCGCACGCCGTGGGCGCTGCTGCGCCTGCGGCGTCGGCGCGGCCTGCCGGAGGAGCGGACGGAGTCCGCGGGCGGCGGTCAGGGGAACGCCGACCACGCGGCTGTCACGTGAGCCCCCGCGACCGCCACCGGGCGCCGCGTATATAGCAGCGATACCGAAGCGGACCCGGGATGTGATGCACGCCGCGTCGCATCGGCAACGCCGCAGCTCAGAAGGGGTCGCGTGGGGGCGCATGGGGCGAAAGTCCCGCCCGATTCGTGACGTTTCGGACTGCCCCGCGTGGCCGTGTCACGGAAACCTGAGATAAGAAATCAGGGACCACGAGCACTGGGAGCGAGTCCGTGAGCGCCATATCCGTCATTCTCCTGGCGACCGCAGGCACCGCCGTGGGCCTGGGCGTCGCGGCCCTGCACACCGCCCGCGGCCTGCGGGCGGACATCGCGGCGCTGCGCGCCGAGCTGACCGGGCCCTCGCGGGCCACCGTTCCCCCGGCCAGGCACGCTCCCGAGCAGGCGATCCACAGCGCCGTCGCGGAGGCGCTGGCGGCCGAGCGCGAGCGGGAGCTGGCCGAGGCCCGCGCGTACTGGGCGGAGCAGGAGGCCCGGGAGGCGCGCGAGGCCAGCGAGGCCGGGACGGCGCCGGGTAGGGCCCGGGGGCCGCTGCCTGGCGGTTCGGGCCTCGGGCGGGGCGGCGTCACCCCCGCCGACGAGGAGCTGCTGGACGCCCTCCTGGAGCGGTACCTGCTGAGCGACTCCGGGTACGCCACGCCGCTGCGCGACGGCGTGGTGTTCGTACCGCGCCAGCCCGGTCTGGAGGGCCTGGAGGGTCTGGAGGGCCTGGACGAGCCCCAACCCGACGCGGAGTCGGCCGCCGACGCCGCCACGGCCGCGCTGCGCGAGCTGGACGGGCCCGACGACGCCGAGCACGGCGAGAGCGCCGACCACGACGAGGCGTACGAGGTCGACGAGGAGTACGAGGGCGACGCCGACGAGGACGAGCACGAGGACGAGGAGCCGGGCGCGGGACGGGGCGAACGCCCCGACGCGGCGGAGCTGGCCGCCGCCCGCCGCCGCCACCCCTCCCACCCCGGGTACACGCTGACCGGCGAGCCCGTGGACCGCTCCCACCAGCGCACCGCCGCCCGCCTCTCCCAGCTCGCCGAGGCCCGCACGCCGCTCACCGAGGTCAGGCCGGGCCCGCTGGGCACCCTCGACGTCCTCCTCTTCGCCGACGGCACCACGCTGTGTCTCTCCCCCAGCCACCGGCAGGCCGCGGAGCGGCTCGCGGCGGCCGTGCGCGACGGCCACGAGCCGGTGCTGATGGGCGGCTCGGGCATCGCCGGCGCCTACGCGCTGACGTTCTCCTGCGGAGAGGAAAGCGTCTACCTGCTCGTGGACCGCGTCGTCGCCACCTCCACGCGCAGGCGATGAGCGCTTCGCCTCCGGGGCCCGGCGCGCGGAACGGCGCCGTCGGCGCGCCCGAGACCCTCGACGCGCTCGACGCGCTGGTGGAGCGGCTCAGTGACCGGCTGCGCGCGCTGCCGGAGAGCGCCCTGCGCCGGGGCGCCGCCGCTCGCGGGCTCGCACTGGCCCGGGAGCTGGCGCGCCGCGCCCACCGCCTGGAGCCGCCGGACCCGACACGTCCGGCTCTGCCGGCCGAACCAGGGGGGTCGGCTCTGCCGGCCGAACCAGGCGAGTCGCCGGCCCCCGCCGGTGCGGCGGGCGGTCCGTCGCCGCGGGAGCGTGAGCTCCCGGACGCGGGGATCTACGCCGTCGGCGACCAGCTCGCCGTCGCCGGGCACGACCTGGTGGAGGCCCTGCGCGCCGCGCCGCCGGGCCCGGACGCCGAGGCGGAGCTGAGCGCCGCGCTCGCGCTGCTCGGCTCCCAGCGCTTCTGACACCCCGTTCCCATGGCACGCGGAGGGCACGCGGGACGGACGTTGTCCAGCGGGCCCTCCGCGTGCCATGGGTGCGCGCACTGGGCGCGCACCCGCTACTCGCCCTGCAGGATGTACACCAGCCGCAGGAACTCCAGGTAGATCCAGACGAGGGTCAGGGTCAGCCCGAAGGCCGCCAGCCACGACTCCTCCTCCGGCGCGCCGTACGCCACGCCGTCCTCGACCATCTTGAAGTCGAGGGCGAGGAAGCAGGCACCGAGCACGACGCCCGCGATGCCGAACAGCACGCCGAGGCCGCCGTCGCGCAGACCCAGGCCGTTCCCGTCACCGATGACGGCGACGATGAGGTTGACCGCCGACAGCAGCACGAAGCCGATGGCCGCGGCCATCACGAAGCGCGTGAAGCGCGCCGTGACCCGGATGATCCGCTGCTTGTACATGAAGAGCACGCCGGCGAAGACCGCCATCGTGCCGAGCACCGCCTGCATCGCCGCGCCGGGGGCGGCGGCGTTGATCGCGGCGCTGATGGTGCCGAGGAAGAGACCCTCGGCCACCGCGTACGCCAGGATCAGCGGCGGGGACGCCTTGCGCCGGAAGGACTGCCACAGGGCCAGGCCCATGCCGACGAGGGCGAAGAGGAAGCCCAGGCCGAGGGGCATGTCCGAGATCCACGCGGCCGCGGCCGCGACGATCACGGTGCCCAGGGTGAGGGCGGTACGCGAGACGACGCTGTCGATCGTCATCACGCCACCGCGCGGCGGGGCGGCCGGCGGCGTCACGGTGCCGTCGGGTCCCACCTGCGGCTGGGCGTAGGGGTTGGTGGGGCTGCCCGCGTACGGAGTCCCGGTCGCCAGCTGCGGTCCGGCGTTGAAGCCGGCGTAGCCACCGTCCCGACTGAACCCCCGACGCGTGAAGACCGGGTTGCTACTCCTCATCTCACTCCTCCATGGCCGCACGGCGCGGCCTTGACCACCAGAGTAATGCTTTAGCAAAGACCGCACGGTAGTGCATAGGGAGAAACGAGCGGAAGGGCTCGACTGTTCCGAGCTGGTACCGGCTTGGGCGGCCCTGGCCGCCCTTCCGGGTGAGGGCCGGGTGGGGGCCCTGGTGGAAGCCGGTCCGCCGCCTCACCGACGCCGGCCGGCGCACGGCTTGCGCGGCGGCACGCCGCCAGGCCGGGAGGGGCCGCGCTGCGACCCGTGGGAGTGCCCGGAGCCGGACTTGAACCGGCACGGCCCGAGGGGGCCAGCGAGTTTTAAGCTCACCGTGTCTACATTCCACCATCCGGGCACGGTTCCCAGGCCGTTTGGAGTGCGCGCCTTGTGGGGCTCCCAACTGAGCTTAACGGTGACTCTCCCCTGAACAGCGGTGTCTCTTACGGATGTTGTCTGATTTTATGAGCCCCTGATGTCCTGTCAGGGGTGACGTCCCGGTCACGCGTATGACTGGCTGGTAACCCCGGCGTGGGAATGACGCAAATCCACCCTCTGCGCACGCGTGCGCACAGAATGAATGCACGTGCATCCGGGGAGGCTCCTACCCAGGGACGATGCGAAACCCGCTCCCCGGCGAATGACGAACGGGCGAACGCTGGGTCACGATGGGACCTGCGGGACGTACCCCGTCGAACTGCCGAGCTCCCAACCGTCCGTCCGCCGCACCGTCGAACCATCGAGCCGTCGAGTGGGAGGCGCACCAGGTGTCAGCCGTCGTCGCCGAGGCCAACAAGCTCACCAAGACCTACGGAACGGGCCCCACCCGGGTCGTCGCCGTCGACGAGGTCTCCGTCGCGTTCCGCCAGGGCGAGTACACCGCGATCATGGGCCCCTCGGGCTCGGGCAAGTCCACCCTCATGCACTGCATGGCGGGCCTGGACACCGTGTCGTCCGGCTCCACCCGCATCGGCGACACCGAGCTGACGTCGCTGAACGACCGCTCGTTGACGCGGCTGCGCCGCGACCGCGTGGGGTTCGTCTTCCAGTCCTTCAACCTGATGCCGATGCTCAACGCCCTGGAGAACATCCGACTCCCGATGGAGATCGCGGGCCGCAGGCCGGACCCCGACTGGCTCGACAGGGTCATCGCCACGGTCGGCCTCCGCGACCGGCTGCGCCACCGGCCGGCACAGCTCTCCGGCGGGCAGCAGCAACGGGTGGCGGTCGCCCGCGCGTTGGCCGGCCGGCCCGACGTCATCTTCGCGGACGAACCCACGGGAAACCTCGACTCCCGTGCCAGCGCCGAGATCCTCGGCTTCCTGCGCAACTCGGTGCGCGAACTCGGCCAGACGGTGGTGATGGTGACGCACGACCCGGTCGCCGCCTCCTACGCGGACCGGGTCGTCTTCCTCGCCGACGGCCGCGTCGACGGTCACATGGAGCGGCCCACGGCCGAGCGGGTCCTGGAGCACCTGCGCCGCTTCGAGCTCCCGCGACAGCCGACGGACACGCCCCCGGCGCCCTGACGGTCGTCCCTCGGTCCCCGGCGGGGCGGCGGCGCCCGGTGAGGGAGGGCGAGGCACCGCGCCTGACGCCGCGCCCCCACGACGACGGTGGCCGCCCCGTCCCCGGAGCGGCCACCGTGTCCCGTTCGCGTCCCGCGAGCCCTCGTCAGCCGGCCTTCGCCGCCTGGCGGCCCCGCTCCCCGGCCTGGTCCCGCTCGCGGTCCTCGCGGGCGGCGGCCGAGGCCGTGACGGGCGCGGCGGCCTCGTAGAACTCCTCGCGCGGGTGCTCCATCGCGCCGAGCGAGACGACCTCGCGCTTGAGGAACAGCGCCAGCGTCCACTCGGCGAAGACGCGCACCTTCCGGTTCCACGTCGGCACGGCCATGCCGTGGTAGCTGCGGTGCAGGTACCAGCCCAGCCGGCCGCGGAAGCGGAGGGTGAGCGGGCCGACCCGGATCATCGCGACGCCCTTGCGCAGGCCGAGGCCGGCGACCGCGCCCAGGCTGGCGTGCCGGTACTCGTGCTGCGGGAAGCCGCGCAGCGCGGCGATGACGTTGTCGCCCAGCACCTTCGCCTGGCGCAGCGCGTGCTGCGCGTTCGGCGGGCACCACGCGTTCTCCTGGCCGGCCGCGCGCGCCGCCAGGTCCGGTATCTGCGCGTTGTCGCCGGCCGACCACACGTGGTCGGTGCCGCGGACCTGGAGCGTGGGCTCGGTGTCCACGTGGCCCTTGGGGCCGAGCGGGAGGCCGAAGCGGGCCAGCGCCGGGTTGGGCTTGACGCCCGCGGTCCACACGAGGGTGCCGGCGTCGGCGGTGACGCCGTTGCTCAGCTCCACGTGCCCGTCGACGCAGGAGACGACGGAGGTCTTCAGGTGGACCTCGACGCCGCGCCTGGTCAGGTGCTCCAGGCCCCACTCGCCGAGCTTCGGACCGACCTCGGGGAGGATCCGGTCGGCGACGTCGACGAGGACGAAGCGCATGTCCTCGCGCCGGAGCGTCGGGTAGTACCTCACGGCGTCGCGGGCGAGGTCCTCGACCTCGCCGACGGTCTCCGCCCCGGCGAAGCCGCCGCCGACGAAGACGAAGGTCAACGCCTTGCGGCGGACCTCCTCGTCGGTGGTGGAGTCGGCCTTGTCCAGCTGCTCCAGCACGTGGTTGCGCAGCCCGATGGCCTCCTCGACGCCCTTCATGCCGATGCCCTGCTCGGCGAGGCCCGGGATGGGGAAGGTGCGGGAGACGGCGCCGAGGGCGACGATCAGGTAGTCGAAGGGGACCTCGTAGGAGGTGCCGACGAGCGGGGCGACGGTGGCCACCCGACGGTCCTGGTCGATGGTGGTGACGCGGCCGGTGAGGACCTCGGCCCTGGGGAGAACCCGGCGCAGCGGCACCACGACGTGCCGGGGGGAGATGCTGCCGGCGGCGGCCTCGGGGAGGAAGGGCTGGTAGGTCATGTACGAGCGCGGGTCGACGACGGTGACCGTGGCCTCGCCGTACCGCAGCTTCTTCATGATCCTGCGGGCGGCGTACAGGCCGACGTAACCACCGCCCACGACGAGAATGCGGGGACGCTCCGTGGTGCTCATGTCTTCGAGTATGCTCCCGCGTCCGGAGGGAGGCTCGTGAGCCCCTTCACAAGCTTGGTCGGACATTCTGGTACACTCCGCGTCCCGCGCTGCCCGACCCCGGCGATCCTGGCAACGTCGCAGGTCAGGGCGGGCGTTGGGCGGCCCGTGAGGCACGTCACGTGGCGGGCGGGGCGGCCGCGAGGGGACGAGGGCACCGCGGTGGGGGCGCGGTCGCCGGCAAGTATGTGAATAACTTCACGAACTCCGTGTCGCCGCGTCGTCCCTGGTGGGGACGGCGGACCCGCCCCGGGGGCCGCGCACTCGCGGACGGTGGGCACGACCGGTCAGGGCGTGATGGGATGCGGTCCCTGCCAAGCGCCCGTGTCGATCACCCACATGACCATGACCGTCCCGTTGCCGTTCACGAAGAAGGCGTCGAGCTGGTTGCCGGTCTGGCGCGCGAGGGTGACCGGGGCGGTGCCCGTCTCCGCGTCGGCGGGCGCGGTGTTCGGCGGGGAGAGGCCGACGGGGCCCTGCCACTCGCCGGGGTCGACGATCCACATCACGTTCACCGACCCGTTGACGTCGACGAACACGGCGTCCAGCTGGTTGCCGAGCTGCTTGGCCAGCGCCACGGTGGCCCCGGGCCAGGCGACGCCGGGCGGGCTGATGGGGTGCGGCCCCTGCCAGACCCCCGTGTCGACCACCCACATCACGCTGACCGCGCCGTCCCGGTCGACGAAGACCGCGTCCAGCTGGTGGTCGTTCTGCTTCGCCAGCGCGACGGGGGCTCCGGGCGGCGCGGTGTCGGGTGGGGTGAGGCGGACGGGGCCCTGCCAGACCCCGGCGTCGACCACCCACATCACGTTCACCGCCCCGTCCCGGTCGACGAAGACCGCGTCCAGCTGGTTGTCGAGCTGCCGCGCGAGGGCGACGGAGGTGGGGATTCCCCGCCCGGCCACGTCGGGCGGGCTGATGCCGACCGGACCCTCCCACTTCCCGGTGCCGACGACCCACATGACGTTGACCGCCCCGTCCTTGTCGACGAAGACGGCGTCCAGCTGCCGGGTGAGCTGTCTCCCCAGCGCGACCGGGGTGGGGACGCCTCGCTGCGCCACGTCGGGCGGAGTGAGACCGACCGGGCCCTGCCAGACCCCGGCGTCGACCACCCACATCACGTTCACCGACCCGTTGACGTCGACGAACACGGCGTCCAGCTGGCGGTCGTGCTGCTTCGCCATCGCCACGGGCCCCCCGGCCGGCGCCACGCCGGGCGGGCTCACCCGTAGCGGGCCGTGCCAGCTGCCGGTGCCGGTGATCCACATCATGTTCAGCGCCCCGTCGCGGTCGAAGGCCGCGACGTCGAGGTTCTTGGGAACTCCCGCGTACTCGAACTGGGGCGCCGCCGCCGCGTGCGCGGGGACGGGCGGCGGCGCCCAGACGACGCCCCACGCGGTGAACCGCAGGCGGAACTCCCCGCCGTCCCCGGTGATGGTCACCTCCTTCTCCACGGACTGGCCGCTCTCCGCCCGCTGGACCTCCTCCGCGGTGAACGTGAGCTCCACCGGGTCACCGATCGGGTCCTCGAAGTCAGGGGCTCCGGTGGGAATCGCCACCGCTCCCGAGACGCTCTGGGCGATCCGCTGGGAGATCACCTGCCGACTGGCGCCCAGGGCGCCGAAGACCGCGCTGGTCACCGCCCCCTCGGCTGCCATCCGCGTCGCCGAGGGAGAGCCCGAGTCGTGCTCCATCAGCTGGACGTGGGAGATCACGCGCTCGGGGTCGGGGAGGCTCGCGGGCATCCCCGTGTTCAGGCCCCAGAACGGCTTGGACTCCCTGAGGTCGGCCGTGTCTCCGTCGTTGAGGTTGTGGGGTCCGAAGAGCGCCACCTGGCTCGCGGGGATCGGCACGGGGAAGCCCTGGACGCTGACCGTGTGGTCGAGGTCGACGGTGGAGACCAGCACGAACGTCTCGTCCTCGCCGAAGGTCTCGGTGTTCTCCACGCAGTGGATGCTGTCGAGTCGTATCTGGATCACCGGTCCACACCTCCATGGGTCACGGCGGCCGGCGTCCTGGCCGCCGACACACGCTCGGGCTACCCACGAGGTATGAAATGACACATAACAGCTAAATCAGAAAAAAGCCGTAAATAGCCGGGGTCGTCGCC